>NZ_JJNY01000094.1:0-36823 GCF_000690035.1 Pseudoalteromonas sp. S3431 | reverse complement strand
TAAGTAAAAACCGAGCAACAAAGAGTTAATCGTCCCTAGAAAGAACCCAAAGGGCAGTGCATGTTTGGTATTTATTCTGCGTTATCGCCTATTTATGGGGAATAACCACACTACATAGGCTCTTCCTTGCCTAAAAACCAAACATACTGCTGCAAATTCACCCACCAAAGATCAACACGCCCTAGATTCAAAAAAACTTTCTAAAATAATAACCGCAGACATATTATCTACATTACCTTTACCCAAGTTTTTATAGCCGCCTTGCTCGAATAAACGAGCTTTAGCATCGGCTGTTGTTAAGCGCTCGTCTTGCGTTTGCACAGGAATGCCGTAATGGTTATGCAGCCTGTTAGCAAACTTTTTAGCTTTAAAAGTTACTTCTTGTGAAGTCCCATCCATATTTAGCGGCAAACCAACAACCATTAAGTCGGGCTGCCACTGCGACACTTGTACTGCAATATGATCCCAATTTGGAATACCATCTTGCGCTTTTACAGCCTTTAGGCTCGATGCACTACCAGTGAGCTCTTGACCAATAGCAATGCCAATACTTTTGGTGCCAAAGTCAAAGCCCATTACGGTTCGCTCGCCTTGCGGTTTAAGCGTTTTTTTTGTCATGTTTGTCTTGTTTAAGTTTTAAATAATTAAAATTACTATGCGTGACCGGCTTCAGGGCTTAGTTGGCTTATATCAAAGCCCAGCATTGAAACCGCTTTTTCCCATCGTTTTTCAACGGGCGTATTAAAAATGATCTTCGGATCAGCTTCTATAATTAACCAACTATTATCAAGCAGTTCTTGCTCTAGTTGACCTTGCTCCCACCCTGAATAACCTAAGGTAATGATAAACTGCTCGGGTGCTTGTGCGGTTGTTAAACTTGCGAGTACATCTTTAGATGTAGTGATCATAATGTCACTACTGAGCTTTTGACTTGAGGTGTAACCCAGTTTTGGAGAATGCAGTACAAAGCCTCGATCGGTTTTAACCGGGCCACCTGCATATACAGCAACTTGTGCAGCTTGCTGGGTTTTATCATTATCTATTTCTATTTTGTCCAGTAGTTCGCCAACGGTAACATTAATAGGTTGGTTGATCACCAATCCCATAGCCCCATCTTCATTGTGCTCACAAATATAGGTAACGGCACGTTTAAAAAAAGGGTCTTGCATCGACGGCATCGCGATTAAAAAATGATTTTCTAATGACTGCATAGATTTCACCCTTTTAAGTTAGTGGACTTTGAGTATGGCATATACCTATGTTTTTAAAACTAAATAAGCTTATGTATATCATTAAAAATTAATGCAGCAGTGACTGCATTAATTTTTAATGCGAAAAAAGCTATAAGTAACGATTGGGTATGTGCTTATTTACCTAGTTTTTTCTCAATTGCGTCAAATAAAATACCCGTAATTGAAATATCATAAGCAGCTTCAATTTCGCGCACGCACGTTGGTGCTGTGACGTTAATTTCAGTTAATTTATCGCCAATAATATCTAAGCCTACAAATATTAAGCCTTTTTCTTTAAGCGTTGGTGCAACAGCTTGCGCTATTTTTAAATCTGATTCGCTAAGAGGACGCGCTTCGCCTCGACCGCCTACAGCTAAGTTACCGCGTGTTTCACCATTTTGTGGAATGCGCGCTAAACAATACGGAATGACTTCGCCATCAATAACCAATACGCGCTTGTCGCCTTGTTTGATCTCAGGAATATAATTTTGCACCATAGCAAAGCGACTGCCGTGTTCGGTTAACGTTTCACAAATTACACCAATATTAGCGTCGTCTTCTCTGATGCGGAAAATAGATGCGCCACCCATGCCATCAAGTGGTTTTAAAATAATGTCTTTATGCTCGGCTAAAAACTCACGAATTTGTTTTTGACTACGTGTAACCAGGGTATCTGGCGTATGTTCGCTAAACCATGCTGTAAATAGCTTTTCATTAGCATCGCGAAGGCTTTGTGGCTTGTTAATTATTAACGTACCTTCTTGTTCTGCACGCTCTAAAATATACGTCGCGTAAATGTATTCAGTATCAAAAGGAGGGTCTTTACGCATTAAAATTACATCAAGGTCGGCAAGGGCTATAGTGGCTTTTTCTTCAAGCTCGTACCATTTTTCTGCATTGTTGAATACTTGCGCTTTAGACGCCGTAGCGTAAGATTTACCTTTACGAAGAGATAAATCATCCATCTCCATATAATAAATTTCGTAGCCGCGTTCTTGCGCTTGCATCATCATTGCAAAACCGGTGTCTTTTTTGATGTTAAATCCACTAATAGGATCTGAAATAATACCTAACTTAATTGCCATGCGCTGTGCCTTACTATAAATGTTACTGTTTATATGAGGGTGCTTTTAGTTATTTCAATTAGCTAAATCGCCAAATTGAAGCTGTAATGCACTTAAGACCGTTAAAGCGGCCGTTTCAGTTCGTAAAACACGCGGGCCTAAACGAATATCTACAAAATCTAGTTGCTTAGTTAGTGCCATTTCATCATCGGTAAAACCACCTTCAGGACCGACTAAAAAGCGCACGCCATCTTTAGGTACTGTAATGGTTTTAATGCTGTGCTCAGCACGAGGGTGGAGTGTGAGCTTAATTGCATTGCTTTGTTGTGCAAGCCACTGTTTTAAATCAATCGGTGGATTAATGATTGGTATAAAGTTACGTCCTGACTGCTCAGCTGCTGCAATTGCGATTTTTTGCCATTGTTGGTGTTTTTTCTCAAGGCGGTCACCCATTAGTTTTACGCCACAGCGCTGACTAAAAATAGGCGTAATTTCGGTAATCCCTAGTTCAACTGATTTTTGAATCGTAAAATCCATTTTATCGCCACGTGAAACACACTGACCTAAATGAATTTTTAAGGGGGATTCAACATCATGAGCATTAAATTCATATGGCATTACTACAACTGTTTTTTTAGTTACTTCAATTATTTCACTAAGGTATTCGCCGCCTTCGCCATTAAAAATAGACACATTTTCGCCTACTTTCATACGAAGTACACGGCCAACGTGGCCTGCAGCGTCTTCATCTAACGAAACGGGTGTATTTAAGATAATGTTAGATTTTTGATAAATATGAGGAACTCGCATGTAATGTCACTTATAGGTTAGCGCATAAAAGTTATATACCGCTATGGTAAGTAAGCTGTGAGCTTGGTGCAATTATTTATTTTCTATTAAGTTGTTCTGTTAACTCAACTAGGTTCAAAGGAGTTTCCGCTATATCGGTGTGGCAAGATAGATGATTTGAGTGACTTTGGTCTGTTAGTGGGCAAAAGTTAAAACCATTTTCATCTTGGCTAACTAAAATGCGATTTTTATGCAAAGAGTTATAAATAAATCGCTGTGCATCATCGGCCAGTAAGTAGTCGACTTTATTTAGTAAAATACCTTCGATACTGTGATGCTCATGCAAGTAGCTGGCAAGTTCAGAAACACTTATTTCGTTTTCAAAATCGCAATAGCAATAGTCTTTTATAAGCTCATCAAACATCATTTTTACTAATTGGCGCATATTAGAACCCGCTATGACTAAGGGGCTCGATGTATTTCGTCGTTCACTATTAAAATAGTGCTCAGCAAATGATCGGCTAAACTCTTTATCTATGTCTATTAATAAATAGTTAGTCACTTGGAATGGCATAAGTCCCCATCGTATTTAGGTCAGTGTATACAAACTTAATTAAAAGTAGATTGTTTACAGTCGTTTAATTTAAAGAACTCACTGAAAAATAACTTGAGCCAAAAATAGCCAATTTATCTTACACAGCTGAATTCAACATTAACGATGTTGAATTCACGTGCAGTAAGCCCACTATTGATGTGTAAATTCACCTTATTTTTCCAAGCGCTAAATAAATTTTAATATCATAGCAATCTAGTACGCTGGCTAACCTTTTCAGTCAAAGGGAGGCTAAATAGAAAACATGCTAATTAGCAAGTAGCCAATAGCACAAAAAACAGCAAATTCAATACAAGCAATCCCTATGTTATCTTGATGATCAACCTCAAGCGCTGTATCAATATTAGGTAAGGATATAACTTTTATTACAAAAGTAAGCGCATACAGTAATATCCACATTACACCGCAGTGCATGACGAGAGTGAATAAATTTTCTACCATTTTACCATTTTGAAATTCAGCACTGGATAAACCAGCATACACAGCGAGTGCTAAACCAATCGACTTACCAGCATAGCGTATCCCTATCGAGGTGTTCTCTAAATTAAAGTTGCTCTGTAATGAAGCTCCTTGATTCGCTTTTGCAAAGCGGTACTCGCGGATTTTACTATCAAAAGCGAACATACCTTGCAGGACAAAAAAACTAACAAAAGCAATTAGCAAGTTACTTAGACCTTGTGTATGGGTCCATGTATAAAGCCCTAAAGTCATAATGCAGTTAGCGATTAACATACCTGAATCGACTAATGCAGCACATACGTTTTGTTTTAATATAGCGGCTTCTTCATTAAAACGATGGAGAATCCATTTTCGATGAATTAAGTGTCCCGCTTTGATAAAAATAAACAGTAGAATAATTAGTACAATCACTTTTAAAGGGTTGGATTGCGCAGTACTTACGCTAATTTCATCAAACAAAAAAGCCATAGTTGCAATAACAACTGATATTTCAGAGGCAAAACTAATCCCCATTGCAAAGTTATCGTGCTGCGCAAGTTCATCTTTAAGCGCTTGTTTTGCTTTAATTTGAGTTACGACTCGTAGGCAAAATATAGTTATGCAAATAACCGCAAAACTAATAGCAATCGCAACAAAACTAGTGTTAGATAATGACAAATAAGACATGGTATTCCTAAGTAGAGTTAACCTTTCTAGGTTTTAATCATTCTAGTACGGTTACTGATGATATAAAAGAGAGTATTGATGAGTAACGTAAAGCAACTTCCTATTCAATTACAAAAACTTGGCTTAATGCGCTTTGAGCAGTTGTACCCAGAGCAAAATAAAGAGCCCGTTATTGTAAAGTTACTCGGATTAAGTGACTTTGCGTGGCGTAGTTTAAGATCCCAGCCAGACTTAAAAGAGTGGCTAACATGCAAAGACGAAATACAAAGCCGAATTATTAACTCTCCTTTTGAAAATAGAAATTTAGCTGAGATAGATGAAAATGAATGCCATAAGATACTTCGTCAGTTTCGAGAGAAGTACTGGCTTAAGGTCGCATTTTTAGATCTATGCTGTAATCCCCCAATTGCTGATAGCATAAAATACATTAGTCAGCTTGCTGATATATTGATAGAAAGTGCGAATCAATGGGCGCATACGCACGTTGCTAAAATTAATGGCGAACCTTTAGATGAGGGTAACCGAGCAATGCCATTAATGGTACTTGGTATGGGTAAGCTAGGGGGGCAAGAACTTAATTACTCATCAGACATAGATCTTATTTTTGCTTATCCCCGCAGTGTTAAAACACAAGGTGGACGTCGAAACTTAGAGGCGCAAATATTTTATACAAAGGTGGCACAAAAGCTAATTGCAGCGCTAAATCAAACGACCGGTGACGGGCAAGTATTTAGGGTTGACATGCGACTTCGCCCGTTTGGTGAAAGTGGCCCACTTGTTATGAGCTTTAACGCAATTGAAGACTATTACCAAGAGCAAGGACGAGATTGGGAACGTTATGCCATGTTAAAAGGGCGTTTAATTGGTACACCTAATCAGTATTGGGATGAATTTAATCAGCTTTTAAAGCCATTTGTATATCGTCGCTATATTGATTTCTCAGTGATTGAATCACTACGAAAAATGAAGTTAATGATTGCCCAAGAAGTGCGGCGAAAAGGTTTAACTAATAATATCAAACTAGGTGGTGGTGGTATTCGAGAGGTTGAGTTTATTGTTCAAGCGTTGCAAATGGTAAGAGGTGGACGAGAAGCTAACTTACAAACGCAATCATTACTTAAAGCGTTAAAGGAGTTAACGGTTAACCAAGTTATTAATGAGCTTGAAGCGCAAGGTCTTGAGAATAATTATCTTTATTTACGTAAAGTTGAACAGTACTTGCAAATATTCGACGATCAGCAAACACAAACATTGCCGGATGATGAGTTAAACCAGCAACGCCTAAATACTTTATTAGAACAGGATGATTTTGGCGCAACATTGGTTGAAATAGATCACGTCATGCAGCAAATACATAACGAATTTACACAGGTGATTGGTGAAGAAACTGAGCCTTTAGATACAAGTGAAGGGGCATTTGTGAGTGCATGGGATCATGGTGATATTAGTTTTTTAAATGAGCCAAAAGATGATTGGCAATTACCATTAAAAGATTTTAAACAACGTATATCAAAGGCAAAAATAGGTAATCGGGGGCGCGATATTCTCGATAAATTAATGCCAGCTTTACTAAAACAGTTAAATAATTTTAACGCCAGTGGTGCAGCATTTTCTATGGTTTGCCAAATACTAAATAAAATTATTTCGCGTACTGCGTACTTGGAATTATTATACGAAAACCCAGGAACATTAAAGCAGCTGGTACTATTGTGTTGCCATAGCAAATGGATAGGAGAACATATATCTCGCTATCCTATCTTACTTGACGAGCTTATTGATCCTGCAGTTTTGTATAAGCCGACCCCTTTAACTGCTTATAAATATGAAATAAGGCAATATTTCTTACGCATTGAACATGATGATTTAGAACTACAAATGGAATCTCTAAGGCAGTTCAAACAAACACATCAATTACGTATCGCAGCAGCTGATGCTACTGGAGTAATTGATGTTATGAAAGTAAGCGATCACTTAACAGCACTGGCCGAAGCGATTGTTGATCAAGCTGTTAATATTGCATGGCATAATACGGTTAAGCGTTTTGGCATGCCGCCGGGCACTGACGATGAAAATAAAGGGTTTGCCGTAATTGCTTACGGTAAAACAGGGGGATTTGAAGTGGGTTACGATTCAGATCTTGATTTAGTTTTTGTACATAACCACGACGGTTCTAGTCAAACTGATGGCGATAAGCCAATTGATTCAAGGCAGTTTTATCTAAAACTCGCACAACGCCTAATGCATTTATTTAATACACGTACCGCATCGGGGATTTTATATGAGCTTGATACACGCTTACGACCTGAAGGTGCATCAGGGTTGCTAGCGATCAACCTTGAAAGCTTTAATCATTATCAGCAAACTCAAGCATGGACGTGGGAACATCAAGCACTTGTTCGTGCTCGCTTAATTTTAGGTCAAGATGAGCTAGTTGAACGCTTTCTAGAAATTAGAAAAAATATACTGAGTCAACAACGCGATGCTACAACACTAAAAGATGATGTTATAAAAATGCGTGAAAAAATGCGTGATCATCTAGCAAAAGGAAATACTGATCAATTTGACTTAAAGCAAGATATTGGTGGTATGGCTGATATTGAATTTATTACGCAATATATAGTGCTCAAATATGCCTATAAATTTGAAAAGCTAATAGTTTATTCTGACAACGTAAGAATTTTAACTGAGGCTGCTAAAATTGGTTGTATTACTGAAGAGCAAAAGCAACAGTTGGTCAAAGCGTATATTGATTATCGTTCTTGCTACCATGTACTGAGCTTAGATCAGCAAGGTAAATTAGTATCACGAGAAGCATTCCAGAATGATATTACTCATGTAACACATATTTGGAATAGCATTTTTGCGTTAAGTTAAATTTAAAAACCCAAGCTAAAGCTTGGGTTTTTATTTTAAGTGGTTAAATGTTTAATTTTAAGCAGTTAGCACGTACAAATTCAGACGGTTTTTCAGTAATTATTGCGGCACGTTGCTTGTGGCAAAAATAAGTGTAGACCTCATATTCAAAGTCATCATTAATAGCTCTGCCTACTTGATATAATGCAGAGGTGAAATTACTGTCGACCCTAAAATGATCTTTTACTACGTAGTCTTTACTTAAATACCAATAAAGCGCAAGACCCTCATTATCAGCATATTGAGAAAGTGCTTTTTTTAACGTTGTTCCACTTTCAAAACGTCTGGGCTCAATTCCGCCCGTCCAGCTAGTTGGCATAGGATCAACCGTTCGGCCTCGCTCCGCTAACACGCGATCAAGAGTCTGATCTGGCTTTTTGAGTTGGAGTACAAATTGATCTCGCTCTTTATTGCTTTGAACTTGATTACGGATGGATGAATAAAAGCGAGATAGCCCTTCAGCTGCCGCATTTTTAGAATCTCTAATATCAAATGTTGGCCCATCACTGAATAAAAAATAGATAGCCAGTATAATTAATACTGCAGCAAATGATAAATGTTTAACCCAAAACCACATAATCTCTACTCACTTTTTGTATTTAGTGTTATTCCACTGCTACTTCTTATAAAAAGAAGGGGTATTTTTGTCTGGTCTCGTTTTAAAACGGCGATGGAGCCACATATATTGCTCAGGCGCCGCGTTAATTGAACGCTCCATACGTTGATTTACACGTATTACATCCGCTTTATCGTCACCACTTGGGAAATTTTCAAGCTCAGGTAATATTTCTAAGTGATACTTACCACTGTCGTCACGACGCGTGATTAAGCTCATTGTCTCGCAGTTTTTACTACCAGCAAACATCAGTGTGCCTGTTGTGGTTGCTGTATCGGGTACTGCGTAAAAAGGAACAAACTCACAACGGTTACGACCGTAATCTTGATCAGGCAAGTAATAACAAACTTTTTTATTTTTTAATGCTTTTAATAGACCTTTTACGTCCTTACGACCAATTAAATATTCGTTAGAGCGGAGGCGTCCATTGGTTGTAAAGTATTCCATCAATGGGTTGTTATGAGGACGATAAAACCCAACTCCTTGGCACGCTAATCCCATTATGCGACTAGCCATTTCAAGATGTAAAACATGAGGAATAAGTAATAATACGCCTTTGCCAGAAGCTTGCACCCGCTCAAAGTGTTCAAGCCCTTTAAAAGACCCTAATGCTTTTTGAGCACGCCATTGCGGCCACCACCAAGCCATACCGGTCTCGACCATCGCAATTCCTGTATTTTCCATATTTTTGAGTACTAGGTCTTTTTGATCTGCTTCGCTCATATCAGGAAAGCATAGTTTAATGTTTACTTGTGCAATATGGCGACGGCGTTTCATGAATTTATAAACTAAACGCCCCAGCTGTTTACCCATGGCTAATTGTAGTTTTTGTGGCAACCAAGAGAGTAAATATAAGAATAAAACGCCAATCCACGTTAGCCAGTATCGAGGACCTAAAAAAGATGCTTTAAAAGGAGATGAGGTGACCACAAAAAACTCTCTATAAATAAAAATGCTAGTTTAACGCTAAGCGCTATAAAATACAAAAAGCCAGCAATGTCGCTGGCTTTTCTAGTTTTACATTACAAAAAGTGTAATTTAAGCGGCTTTTAACCCTTGGTTTATTGCCACTAAATCTTCACTTGTTAATGTTCCTGCTGCTTGTTTTAAGCGAAGGGTAGAGAGTACATACCTATAACGCACATCAGCAAGGTTACGCTTTGCATTGTATAAGTTTTGTGTACTAACCAGTACGTCAACAATAGTTCGTGTGCCTACTTCAAAACCTGCTTCAGTTGCTTTAAGCGCACTTTGGGCCGAAACAACCGCTTGCTCTAGTGCTTTGTAAGTTGCAATGTCCGAAACAACTTGGTTGTAAGATGTAATAACAGTGCGTGTTATAGCACGGTAATTTGTTTCATAATCTTGACTTGCAGCTACGTAAAATGCACGGGCTTGATTAGTTGCAGCAACCGTTGCACCACCCGAGTAGAGTGGGACGCTGAAGTTAATACCGACCGAGGATAAATCTTCACGCGGGCGGTTATTGAAACTCAAATTGTTTGTTGTTGTATCAGTTAGAGTATCACCATAGCTGGCGTTTAGAGTTAGTTTTGGGTAATGCCCCGCTTTAGCTAGCTCAATTTGATCTCTTGCAATATCAACGGTTACTTTGGATACTTGTAAACTAATATTTTTATTTTCAGCGACTTTAACAAAATCTGAAGAAAGTTTAGCTGGCTTAGTTGTAGAGAAAGTATCGGTATTTAAAAAATCTAATTTTGCATGGTACTTACCCGTGATTTCACGAAGTTGCTCACGGGCTGTTTCTACTGCATTGCTTGCAATAATCTCTTGAGCTACTGAATTATCAAACTGTGCTTGTGCTTCGTGTACGTCTGTAATAGCTGTTAAGCCTACCGCATAGCGTTGTTTTGTTTGTTCAAGTTGGCGTTCAATAGCACGTTTTTCGGCTTCTATAAACTCAAGATTGTCAACCGCACTTAATACGTTAAAATAACCTTCAGCAACGCGTACAATTAAGTTTTGCTTAGCTGCATCGTATTGCGCGCTTGCTTGCAGAGCTTGTTTATCTGCAATATCTAATGAGTTCCAAGCGCCTAAATCAAATAAAGTTTGACTTAAACTTAAGCCTCGAGAAAACTCATCGTTATCAGTATTAAACTGATTAATAGCCGACAAATCTTCAGATTGTCTATAAGTGGTTGAATCAGTTTTTTTGTAACCCATGCTTAAACCAATTTGAGGTAATAATGCACTCATAGCACGATCACTTTCGTAAGATTGTGCATCTGCTTGGGCTTTTGCCTTTAAAACGGTAGGATCATTAGCTGTCGCTATTTCAAAAACGTTTAGTAAATCTTCAGCATTAGCTGCTGTTGAGCCTAGTGCACATGATAAACTAATCAGTGCCGCAAGAATGTTCTTTTTCATATGGGTTCAGTCCTTAGACAATTTTTATACTAAAAGCATGTTAACCTGTTTTACTTAATAAAAAAAAAAAAATTTGTAAAACCGCATGTTCAAATGTAACAGAATATATTAACGCATTTTAATCGTTTAGATATACAGGAAGTCGATGCATGGTAAATAAAAGTTTGGTTAAATTTACACATAAAGATGTGAAAATAAAACCTGTAATAAATCTCTATAAAGGTTTTTTTCAGGTGAACTTATATCAGTTCGAACACGCATTATTTGCAGGTGGAAAATCAAAAACTATTCGTCGCGAAATATTAGAACGCGGTGATGCTATTGCTGTATTGCCGTACGACCCAATATCAGACACCATCCTTTTAATTGAGCAAATACGTATTGGCGCTATTAAAAGCAAGGACTCGCCATGGCTGCTAGAATGTATTGCTGGCATGACCGATGGTAGTGATGATTATGAAGCAGTCGTTAAAAAAGAAGCATTTGAAGAGGCTGGGCTTGAGTTAGATGAGTTGGAGTTTATGCTTTCATACTTATCAAGCCCTGGTGGCACAACTGAACGCCTACATTTGTATTTAGCACGCGCTGATTTAAGCCAAATAGAGTCGGGTGTTTATGGGCTGGAAACGGAAGGTGAAGACATAAAAACCCATATATTAACGGTTGATGATGCCTTAATTCGCCTCAATAACGGTGAAATGGATAATGCAGCAACGGTTATCTGTATGCAATGGCTTGCACTTAATCGCGAAAAGATGGCAAGTAAATGGGCATAAATTCTTACTAATATTATGGTGGTACTTTGACAGCACGATTAGCAACAAAACGATATATTCAAAGCCTCCCAAAGTATTTAACGCTTTGCGAGCATAATTATGTGCGACTATTAAAATTACTGCCTAGCGAGCGCAATATAGGAAGCATTCGTGAAGTAAAACTTGGCAACAGTGAGTTTGCTACAAAAATTGATGGTAGTGCAAAATACACTATGGATATTTCAATTAAGCAGTTAACAGGAATGGTTAAAGGCATAGCACCGCTTTACTTAACGGTTAGATTGTATCATGACGCTAAAGTAGCTGAGATTATTCATCACGATTATCATCAAAGGATAAAGCCATCTTATGGGTATCCTAACCCTAAAATGCATCAAAAAGATGAAAAATACCAACTTAACGCTTTTTTATATGATTGGCTTGTTGCCTGTGTTGAACACGGACAAGCGACCCTTAATTGGGATGTAAATAATGGCTTGGTTTGATGATAAACATACATTTAATAAATCGGTGCTGCGCATAGCGCATGTAACCGATTGCCATTTATTTGCCGATAAAGACGGTGAGTACTTTGGAGTAAACACTGCATCGCATTTTGAACAAGCACTAGCACACATGGCTCAAAAACCACTTGATTGTGTGATATTTGGTGGTGATTTAACACAAGATCACAGCTTTGAGTCTTATCTATTGTTTAGTGAACTGATACATAAAAGTGCATTAACATGTCCCGTATTCTGGTTGCCAGGTAATCACGATGAGATAACAATGCTTAACCGTATAAGTGGTGGGCAAATAAATAGTGCCAAACACATAGCGGCAAGCGGCATTGAGTTACTACTTATTAATTCGAAAGGTCCTACACCTGCTGGGTGGGTGACTGGCGCGCATTTAGATGAAACAACGGAGTGTTTGGTTCAATCAAGCAGTAAAAAGATCATATTTTGTCATCATAATCCGTTACCAATAAATGGCTACCTTGATAAGCACATGCTCGAAAATGGGCCTCAATTATTAAATGTACTGGTAAATAGTGGTAATATTATTGGGGTTTTCCATGGTCACGTTCATAATGAATATGAGCAAAGTTATAGAGAGTTAAGCGTGTTTGCAACACCGGCGAGTTCTACGCAGTTTAAAAAATACAGTGCGCAGTGGCAACAGCAAAACTGCGGCCCAGCTTATAGAATGCTTTATATAGATACAGAAAAAGATAAAATAGGCATGAAAACGGAAGTAGTATGGCTAAACGGATAATTTATATTCATGGTTTTAATAGCTCACATAAGTCATATAAAGCTGTGCGCTTTGGCGAGCTTATGGCACACTATGACGTTGATTATTGTGTACCGTGCCTAAACCATGAGCCTATACAAGCTATCATTAAGCTTGAGCAATTACTAACACCTAATACAGTATTATTAGGGAGCTCGTTAGGTGGTTTTTTTGCCACATATTTATCGCAGCGTTATCAAATTCCTGCAGTGGTTATTAATCCAGCGGTAGCACCATACAATTTATTACAAGCGTTACTTGGGCCAAACTATAATCCTTACCAAGATTATCATTATGATTTAAATAGCAGTCATATAAATGCCTTAAAAATACTGTCTGTAGATAAGCTAAAATACCCTGAGTTGCTGTATTTATTACAGCAAACCGGCGATGAAGTGCTTAATTTTCAACACGCAGTAAACTATTATTCACAATGCAAACAACGGGTAGAGTTTGGTGGCGATCATAGCTATACAGGTTTTGATAACACCTTTACCAGTATTGTAGATTTTCTTAAAATCACGTAAAACTAGCTAAGCATAGCCTTAGCGCATATAAAGATAAAAACTATGAGTGATCAAAATTATAACGCCGAAGCCATTGAAGTACTTAATGGATTAGACCCGGTAAAAAGACGCCCAGGGATGTACACCGATACCGTACGCCCAAATCATTTAGGCCAAGAGGTTATCGATAACAGTGTCGATGAAGCTATGGCTGGTCATGCTACACGTATCGACGTAATTCTGCATGAAGATAACTCACTTGAAGTGAGCGATGACGGTCGTGGTATGCCTATTGATATCCACCCTGAGGAAGGTATTCCTGGGGTTGAGTTAATTTTCACTAAATTACACGCAGGTGGTAAGTTTTCTAATAAAAACTACCAATTTTCGGGTGGTTTACATGGTGTAGGTATTTCTGTAGTAAATGCGCTATCTACGCGCGTAGAAGTAACCGTAAGGCGTGACGCCCAGCAATACAGAATGGCATTTGAAAATGGCGATAAAGTAGAAGACTTGAGTGTAATAGGCACCGTCGGTAAACGCAATACGGGTACTACAGTGCGTTTTTGGGCTGATGTTAGCTACTTTGATTCACCAAACTATTCAATTACCAAGCTTAATCATTTATTAAAAGCCAAAGCGGTTTTATGCCCAGGTCTGCGTATTAAGTTTGTTAATAAGCAAACGAAAGAAACTCAAGAATGGTTTTACGAAACGGGTTTAAAAGATTACCTAATTGAAGCCGTTAAAGGTTTTGAAACATTACCACAAGACCCGTTTGTAGGTGAGTTTAAAAGCTCTATTGAAGGCGCTGATTGGGCTGTTGTATGGCTACCTGAGGGTGGAGAATCAATAGCTGAAAGTTACGTAAATCTTATTCCTACCGCGCAAGGTGGTACACATGTAAATGGTCTGCGCCAAGGTTTACTTGAAGCAATGCGTGAATTTTGTGAGTTTAGAAACTTACTCCCGCGTGGTGTAAAGCTAACGCCTGACGACATTTGGGAACGTTGTAGTTATGTATTGTCAGTTAAAATGCAAGATCCACAATTTGCAGGGCAAACCAAAGAAAAACTTTCATCACGTTCATGTGCCGCATTTGTATCGGGTGTTGTAAAAGATTCGTTTAGTTTATGGCTAAATGAACATACCGATACTGCAGAATTATTAGCTGAACTATGTATTTCAAACGCACAAAGCCGTTTGCGTGCAGCTAAAAAAGTAGTACGTAAACGAGTTACTGCAGGCCCTGCATTACCAGGTAAACTAACCGATTGTAGTGCTGCCGATAACGATCGTACCGAATTGTTTTTAGTGGAAGGTGATTCTGCTGGTGGTTCTGCTAAACAAGCGCGAGATCGTGAGTTTCAGGCAATTATGCCGCTACGTGGTAAAATTTTGAATACGTGGGAAGTCGAATCAGGCCAAATATTAGCATCACAAGAAGTACACGATATTTCAGTGGCACTGGGAATTGATCCAGAATCAACCGATATGTCGGGACTGCGCTACAATAAAATTTGTATATTGGCCGATGCAGACTCGGATGGACTACACATTGCAACACTATTGTGTGCATTGTTTGTTCGCCATTTTCCAGAGTTAGTAAAAACAGGGCATGTGTATGTTGCAATGCCGCCATTATTTAGAATAGATATTGGTAAAGAAGTTTATTACGCACTAGATGAAGGCGAAAAAACCGCTATTTTAGCGCGTATAGAAGCAGAGAAGAAACGCGGAAAAGTAAACGTGCAACGATTCAAAGGTCTGGGTGAAATGAACCCACTGCAATTGCGCGAAACAACCATGGATCCAAATACACGACGTTTAGTACAGCTTACGCTTGATGAAGAAATAGAAACCATGGAAATGATGGATATGCTGCTTGCTAAAAAACGATCGCCGGATCGTCGTCAATGGTTAGAAGATCATGGTAACAAGGCACAAGTTTGATCGCCTGTGTTTAATACTGGGAGATATGAATGAATAAACTACTAGGAAGTTTGCTATTACTTGGGCTAACTACTGCTCCTGCAATGGCTAAAAATATACTCGATAAGCTCACCGTAGCACCGGGATTTGAAATAAGTTTATTTGCAAATGATGTAGAAAATGCGCGTCAAATAGCTGTTTCAAAAAAAGGTATTGTGTATGTTGGCTCTCGTAAAGCGGGCAATGTATACGCGCTTATTGATCATAATAGCGATGGCGTAGCAGATAAAAAAATTGTTGTGGCTAAAGGTTTAAACATGCCCTCTGGCATAGCGATTAAAGACGGCGATTTATATGTAGGCGAAGTGCATCGTATTATTCGCTTTAAAAATATTGATACCCAATTAAAAGAGCCAAAGTTTGATGTGGTTTATGGCGCATTACCGAGTGAGCGTCATCATGGTTGGAAATTTTTACGTTTTGCACCAACGGGAGAATTAATCATTCCAGTGGGTGTACCGTGTAATATTTGTGCTGAAAATGAGCGTTTTGGCCGTATTTTTGCGCTTAATGTAGAAACAAAACAAATAAAAACAATAGCCAAGGGCGTTAGAAACACAGTGGGTTTTGATTTTCATCCAGCGACTCAAGCCTTATGGTTTAGTGATAACGGTCGCGACATGATGGGCGATGATATTCCACCTGATGAATTAAACCGCGCAACGCAAGAAGGTGAGCATTTTGGTTTTCCGTATGTTCATGCCGGTGCGATTATTGACCCTGAGTTTGGTGAAGGTAAAAACATTGCCGATTACACGTCGCCAGCACTTGCGCTTCCTGCGCATGTAGCGCCACTAGGTATTCATTTTTATAACGCTAAGCAATTTCCAGCAAGTTATAAGCACCAATTATTTGTTGCTGAACATGGCTCATGGAACCGTTCTAAAAAGGTAGGTTATAAAGTAGGGCTAGCAACAATTGAAGTTGGTCGCGTAACTAAATATACGCCATTTATTACTGGCTTTATGAAAGACGAAACAACATTTGGACGCCCTGTTGCATTTGCAGAATTAGGTGACGGCAGTCTGTTAGTAAGCGATGATTACGCCAATGTAATCTACCGTGTAAGCTATAAGAAAAACTAGGTAAGCTTTAATGAGTGATACAGATACCTTGCTAATGCAAGGAATTGAGCAACAAACAATGGGGCGTTTTACCGAAGACGCCTATTTAAATTATTCCATGTACGTGATCATGGACCGCGCCTTACCGCATGTAGGTGATGGTTTAAAACCAGTACAGCGTCGTATTATTTATGCGATGAGCGAACTGGGTTTGTCGGCTAATGCCAAGTACAAAAAATCAGCTCGTACTGTGGGTGACGTACTCGGTAAGTACCATCCACACGGCGACAGTGCATGTTACGAAGCGATGGTATTAATGGCGCAGCCGTTTTCTTACCGCTACCCTTTGGTAGATGGACAAGGAAACTGGGGCGCGGCAGATGACCCTAAATCGTTTGCAGCAATGCGTTATACAGAAGCGCGTTTATCTAAGTTTTCAGAAGTACTATTAAAAGAGCTTGGCCAAGGCACCGTCGATTGGACACCAAACTTTGATGGCACAATGGATGAACCAGTAGTACTGCCTTCTCGCTTACCGCATATTTTACTCAACGGTATAACGGGTATTGCCGTAGGTATGGCAACCGATATTCCGCCACATAACGTACGTGAAGTGGCTAGTGCATGTTGTTTATTACTTGATAAACCAAAAACAGAGCTTGAAGAATTACTTGAGCTTGTCCATGCACCAGATTACCCAACAGATGCTGAAATAATTACCCCAAAAGCCGATATTCATAAAATATATAAAACCGGTCGTGGGTCAATCAAAATGCGTGCGGTTTACACCGAAGAGCATGGCGATATCGTTATTACAGCGCTGCCGCATCAATGTTCTGGTGGTAAAGTACTTGAGCAAATTGCAGCGCAAATGAACGCTAAAAAATTACCAATGATTGCCGATTTACGTGACGAATCAGATCACGAAAATCCAACACGCATTGTAATTATTCCACGCTCAAACCGCATTAAAGCTGAGCCATTGATGGCGCATTTATTTGCAACCACCGATCTTGAAAAAAATTACCGCGTAAATTTAAATATGCTAGGCCTAGATGGCCGCCCGCAAGTTAAAGACTTGCGCTGTATTTTAAGTGAGTGGCTAACATTTAGACGCGAAACAGTGCGCCGTCGTTTGCAGTATCGCTTAGATAAAGTATTAGCGCGTTTGCATATTTTAGAAGGTTTATTAGCCGCCTTTTTAAATATTGATGAAGTGATTGAAATCATCCGCAGTGAAGATAAACCAAAGCCTGTACTAATGGAGCGCTTTGATTTAACTGATACACAAGCAGAAGCTATTTTAGAATTAAAACTTCGTCATTTAGCAAAACTTGAAGAGTTTAAAATTCGCGGTGAGCAAGATGAACTAGCCAAAGAGCGTGATAAATTAGCGCAAATACTTGGCTCAGAACGTCGTATGTCGACACTGCTTAAAAAAGAAATTCAAGAAGCCGCTGAAATGTACGGTGACGATCGTCGCTCGCCAGTGATTGAGCGCTCAGAAGCGAAAGCACTTAACGAAAAAGATTTAATTCCATCAGAGTCAGTCACTGTTGTGCTATCAGATAAAGGCTGGGCACGCGTTGGTAAAGGCCATGATTTAGATGTACAAGGCTTAAATTATCGTTCAGGTGATGGCTTTAGAGCCTCGGCTCGGGGTAAGAGCAATCAACCGGCTGTATTTTTAGATTCAGCAGGGCGGGCATTTGCAACCGATGCGCACAGTCTGCCTTCGGCGCGTAGCCAAGGCGAACCAATGACAGGTCGTTTTAACTTAACACCAGGTGCTAATTTTGAGCACGTGGTAATGAGTGAAGACGAGCAAGTCTTACTTATGGCGTCAGATGCAGGTTACGGCTTTATTACCGACTTTAAAGATTTAGTGAGTAAAAATAAAAATGGTAAAGCGCTGGTAAGTGTTCCTAAAGGAGGCATATTACTTTCTCCTATTAGGGTGAACGATGTTGCTAGCGATTACTGTATGGCTATTTCTAACGAAGGTCGAATGCTTTTATTCCCACTGCGAGACTTACCAAAATTAGGTAAGGGTAAAGGTAATAAAATCATTTCTATACCAGGTGCTAAAGTACAAGCCCGTGAAGAGTTTGTAAAAGTGCTAGCTGTTGTGCCATTAGGAAGCAGTGTTACGCTTCATGCTGGTAAGCGTAAACTAACACTTAAACCAAGTGATTTAGAGCATTATCATGGTGAGCGAGGTCGTCGTGGTAATAAGTTACCACGTGGCTTACAGCGTGTTGACGAAGCCGTTGTTGAGCTAACTCCTCAAGATGATGAGCCAATAGAAGCCATTAACGAAGAGTAATCAATTACTTTTTGTATAATTAGAAACGGTCTGCATTTGCAGGCCGTTTTTGTTTTAAAATAAAGCACTTAAAGTTTTTCAGCGTACACTTGTGCGCTACTGTCTCGTTTGTGTCACAAAATAACGCTATAATAGTTGTAACTGATTTTTGGAGAAGCCGATTTGCTCGCTGTTATACGTATTTTTATTATGCTGCTATTTATACTATTGAGTTGTTTTTTTGGCTTACTATTGTCGTTAGTAAGGCCATTTCATCCCAATAACGTACACATTATAGCGGGCTGGTTTGGCTCAATGGCTAAAATGATTGGTGTTAAATTAGTTTTAACACGTCATAAAGATGCTGTTGATATTGGTCCTGCCGTTTATGTTGCTAATCATCAAAATAGCTACGATTTATTTACAGTGCCAGCAATGGTGCCCAAAAACTGCGTAAGTTTAGGCAAAAAGAGCTTAAAGTGGATTCCATTTTTTGGTCAGCTTTATTGGCTTTCGGGTAATATTTTAATTGATCGGGCAAATCGTTCAAAAGCAGCAGGTACAATCTCGAAAGCTGCTGAAAAAATAAAGAAAGATGGGTTGTCTGTTTGGGTATTTGCCGAAGGCACACGCAGTTATGGACGTGGATTATTACCTTTTAAAACAGGGGCTTTTCATACTGCTATGAGTGCTGAAGTACCAATAGTCCCGGTGTGTATGAATACAACACATAAAACCATTAAGCTAAATCGTTGGGATAATGGTACAATCTACATTGAAATGTTAGCGCCTATATCACTTGATGAAAGTATTAGCGCGCGCGAGCACGCCCAGAATGTACACAATATTATGGCTGCTAAAATAACTGAATTAGATGCTCAAGTGAGAGATAAATAATGGAAAACTGGCGTGAAATAAGTGAAGACATTGTATCTTCATTACTCGAAGACGGGTCTGACCCTGAAATACTTTATGAAGTAGAGCACCACTTTGTGTGTGAAGATTTCCCTAAATTGGAACAAGCAGCCCTTGCTGCGTTCAAATTGGGTTACGATGTTGAAGAGCCTGCAGAGCTTGAGCTTGAAGATGGCAGTAAAATTTGGAGTTTTGACATCGTTGTTGAAGCCGAACTTGATGTAGACGTGATAATGGAAGACGTTGATAAATTAGCGCAATTAGCCGTCGAATGTGAAGTAGAATATGACGGTTGGGGCACTTACTTTCAAGAGTAATTAGCTGTATAACCATAAATAAAAGGCGAGCATTATAGATGCTTGCCTTTTTTAATGTCTTTTGAAAGTGAGTATTATCGAGGTGTATGATACCAATCGGCAATAGTGCTTAATCAATTTGAGGGATTAAATCTGACGCTAATTGTGTTAAAAATATCTGATATACGACTACATGGTTACAGAAGGTAGAGTCATGTAAGAACAATTAGTTATAACAACTAAATAACTAATTTTTTGTTTTGTTATCGACATGGTTTTTACCTAAAAAAACAGGTCACTTAATTAAGTGAATTGGTATAAGTTCAATGCAGTTAGCGCTGAAAATAACTGCTTGAGATAGATTTATTATCCAGAGTTCAAGGTGATTTAGTAAAAGCTCCAGCATTACCCTACTGTCTTACATCTACACAAAATGAGTAGAAGCCGAGCAAAGCTTCTGTGTCCAGAACATACACCTTAACTATATAGTTATATAGACAAAAAACAAAGAGTCAATCGGCCTAGGGCGAACTCAAAGGGCTGATAATCTGTGGTATTTATGTTGTATTATCGTCTATTTAGGGGAAATAATCACACACCATAGGCTCTGCCTAAAAAATACATTGCTGTATATTTAACCTCGAAAGATAAATAAGTTTTAATACCTCACTAAAATAGGTGAAATGTATGAAAGTGATAACTGAATTTTTATTTTCTTAATAAACTTCATGTACAGGTTAAGGCTTGCTTAAGTGTATTAGTATCTATTTTTTAAAGCATTGACCGTTCGAGCCACATGAATAATTCACTTGCTGCGTTAACCCCCCATTTGAACCTGTATTTTTTACCTTGTTATTAAACCATTTACCCATTGCTTAATTTATTAATGCAACGGGTATGGAGTTTCATGTTTAGAGCATTTTCTATGTTGCCATTGTTAAGTGATTTTTTATCTTATATTTACTTTAAGTAAGTATGCTTAATTGGTCAACCAATGTTAGAATTGTATTTATAAAAAAGACTAGACCAGTATTTTTGTTTATGCAAATTTTAAAATTGTATTTTTTTGGTATACCAATTTTTTGTGTTTTTAATGCTTATTCATTATTTTAAAAAATTTAAATTACATCCTTTTTATATTTTAATTAATATTAGTTACTGTTTTAAATCATTTTTAGTGTGTATTTAATCTGAAATAGAAATGGTATTAATACTTATTACCTATTTAATTAATTATTGCAAATTTATTACAAGAGATATAACTTGTGTCTCGCCACACTGGTAATATCAATTGGTAATTTATTTTTGTAAGTCCAGTTATTGGTTTTTATCTAAAATTAAATTACCGGTTACACAAACACAAACACAAACACAAGTTGAAACCTGTTTACAGGCGGTGATCTAGGTTCGGTGGAAATGCCACTAAACTAGGCAGTTAGATTATTTTCATGTGCAGGTTCGGAGAAATGAAGATAATGATTAATCAAAAATCCCTATTTATTTTTGCAATAATGACTACAAGCTCAAGTTTTTTGCAAGCAGCAACGATTAATAATGCTGGTTTTGAAGACGGCTGGAGTAATTGGAATGAAGTCGAACCAGCAGCTATTTCGGGAAGTGCTTACAAAGGATCCAAATCCTTAAAAATTCAAGGTAGCCCTGGTCGTGTACATCAAGTTGTTGATATAGAAAGAAGCACTCAATACACATTAAGTGCGTACGTACTAGGCAAAGGTGAAATTGGAGTCAATGATCTGAATGGTTTGTTTAAAAGCGAGAAGTTTGATGTTTCTTCGTGGACTAAAGTATCTAAAACCTTTACTTCTGCGAATACGGATTCATTACAAGTTTTTGCTAAACATAATAATAGTTCGAATGATGTACGTTTTGATGATTTTACGTTAAGCAGTGGCGGCTCTGGTGGGGGTGATACTGGCGGCGGTGATACTGGTGGCGGAAGTAATATTCCAAGCAGTATTACAAGTGGTAGTATTTTTGATTTAGAGGGGGATAATCCTAATCCATTGGTTAACGATAGCACATTAGTATTTGTGCCATTAGAAGCGCAACATATTACGCCTAATGGAAATGGTTGGCGTCATGAGTATAAAGTTAAATCTAATTTACGTGTTGCGATGACTGACACTTACGAAGTATTTGAAGCTAATGTTAAAGTTGAAATGTCCGATGGTGGAAAAACTATTGTTGCCCAACACCATGCAAGTGATACAGGCACTATTATGAAAGTGTATGTGTCTGATTCGTCAGAGTCAGGTTTTGATGATAGTACTGCAAATAATGGTGTTTTTGACGTGTATGTACGTTTGCGTAACACCAGTGGTAATGAAGAAAAGTTTGCACTAGGTACTATAACCAGTGGTGGTTCATTTAATTTAAAAGTTGTGAATAATTACGGTGATGTTGATGTAACCGCACTTGGCAGTACTTTTGGTATTCCGGTCGAAGATGATTCCGAATCTTACTTCAAATTTGGTAACTACCTACAATCGCAAGACCCATATACATTAGATAATTGTGGTGAATCGGGTAATTCAAACTCCTTTAAAGAGTGCTTTAAAGATTTAGGTATTACTAAATCTAAAATCACAATGACAAATGTTAGCTATACTCGAGTAACTAAATAATTAAGTATTATTTATAAAGCCACTTTAATTCAAAGTAGAGTGGCTTTTATACTCGTTGATAGTATATGAATTTAATTTATAACCATTTTTTGTTTTTAAAGTAAATGCCAATACTGCCCGTTAATACGATTAAAAAAACCACAAATAACGTAAATGCATATGGACTCTCTGTGCCAGGTATGCCCCCTACGTTCACACCTAATAAGCCAGTTAAAAACCCCAGAGGTAAGAATAAAGCAGCGACAACCGACATGACGTACATGCGCTGATTTAATTGCTCAGACACTTGGTTTGTGATTGTTTGTTGAATAATTTGTGCCCGTTCTATGGCACTATCTAGCTCTTCTAGATAGCGAATAAGCAAATTTGTCGTTTCATTTAACTTTGCTTTATCGTCATCAAATAACCATGGATAGTGGTTGTTCACCATACTGCTTAATGCTTCTTTTTGCGGCCTTAAGTAGCGCTTTAAGGCGATTGTTTGGCGACGCAGTTGCGATAACCCTTGGTTATCAAAAGGTTTACTTGGTTCGTCTATTTCTTCTTCAAAATCATCTAATGTTTCATCAAGCGAATCAATGACGCTTTGCATTCGTGATGTCAATTTTTGTGCTATTGCGCATACTAATTCCGATATGTTGCATGGGCCGGTATTACTACTAAACGATGTTAAAATATCTTGAATTGATAATAATCGACGTTTACGTGTCGTAATTACAATATCTTCATTAATGAAAAAGCGAATTGATACCATATCTTCAGGGCTTTGCGCCGGATTTAAATTCACCCCGCGTAAAAATAGCATGTGACCATTTGTGGCAGATGTAATACGTGGGCGAGTCTCATCTGCGGTTAACGACTCTAGCTCGTAATCTGTTAAAAAATCACAATTTTTAAGCCATGTAACGACTTCTGTTTGACTGTAATCCATGTGTACCCAGAGCTTACCCTGTCCAGGTTTCCAATTATGTAGCTCATCAGTGTTTGAAATGGGGCGTGCACCACCTCGTTCGTCAAGAACTAGGGCGTGGAGTAAACCATTAATCATATTAGTTTCTCATAATAGTGTATTTTTAATACTGTTAACTATAGTGTATCTACTTAATCAAAATAGACTTATCTTTATTTTTAATAAGTTAGTTTTTAAATTAATAAAGCATAAATTTGGTGTGAATTAAATTGCTAGCAAACCAAGATAGTTAACTGTGCAGTAGAAAAATATAGTGAAGTTTGCGGTCGATATTTATCAATCAAATTCACTTGTCGACGGGATAAATTTATTTTGTTGGTGTTTTTTTACCTGTAGCGTATAAGTCACTTTTTTATTAAGGGCACATTTATGACGACAAAGATCACTATTGGTTGGCGTGAGTGGTTGAGCTTACCTGAACTGGGTATTGAGCGAATAAAAGCTAAAATTGATACAGGCGCTCGTACATCATGTATTCATGCTATTAACATTGAAGAGTACGAAGTTGATGGAGAAAAATGGGTTAAGTTTACAGCCCAGCCATTGCAAGATGATGAACAAACGAAAATCACTTGTAATGCAAAGGTTAAAAAAATAAAAAACGTAACAAGCTCAAGTGGACAAAAAGAATTACGTTATTTTATAGAAACAACATTGCATGCGGGTAAGCATAGCTGGCCTATAGAGATGACTTTAACCAGTCGAGCAACAATGAAGTTTAGAATGTTATTAGGGCGTACAGCCATGGAAAATCGTGTCATTGTTGACACGGCTTTATCTCATTTATTATAAAAGTATTGAATTTTATGTCTGAAAATCAGCCATAAATAATTAATGCATACAATTTAGTTAAGGTTTTAACTATGAAAATCGGTATTTTATCTCGTAACAAAAAATTATATTCAACACGTCGTTTAATCGAAGCGGCAGAAGAGCGTGGCCATGAAGTTAAAGTAATCGACGCACTACGCTGTTATATGAATATAAATTCAGAGCAACCAGAAATTCACTATCGCGGTGAAAATTTAAAAGAATTTGACGCAATCGTCCCGCGTATTGGTGCATCGGTTACATTTTATGGTTGCTCGGTACTTCGTCAGTTTGAAATGATGGGTGTCTACCCTGTAAACGAATCCGTGGCAATTTCTCGTTCGCGCGACAAATTGCGCTCGCTTCAGTTACTTTCGCGCAAAGGCGTTGGTATGCCAGTAACAGGTTTTGCTAGCAAACCAGATGATGTAAAAGACTTACTAGAAATGGTAGGCGGTGCACCTGTTGTAATTAAATTACTTGAAGGTACACAGGGCATTGGTGTTGTACTTGCTGAGACGCGTAAAGCGGCTGAAAGTGTTATTGAAGCATTTATGGGCTTAAAAGCTAATATTATGGTTCAGGAATATATTAAAGAGGCAGGTGGTGCAGATATTCGTTGTTTCGTATTGGGCGATAAAGTAATTGCAGCAATGAAGCGCCAAGCACAAGAAGGTGAGTTCCGTTCTAATCTTCACCGTGGTGGTAGCGCGACATTAGTACGTATTACTCCTGAGGAGCGTAAAACAGCAGTTGCAGCCGCTAAATCAATGGGCTTAAATGTGGCTGGTGTCGATTTACTTCGCTCATCTCGTGGGCCACTTGTGATGGAAGTAAACTCATCACCTGGTCTTGAGGGTATTGAGATCGCAACAGGTAAAGATATTGCAGGTATGGTGATTGACTTCATCGAAAAGAATGCTTCAAGTAAAGGAACAGCAACACGTGGCAAAGGTTAAAATTAACCGTCCTTTTACCTTATTAGGTGAACAGATTGGCGTAGGCGAGCGTAAAACGCTTGCCTTAGAAGCCGCAAAGCTTTACACCCATTCACCACTTAATATTCCTATAGAAGTGGTGAATGGTGTAATGGAAGGACCTGTGCTAATGGTCTGTGCTGCTATTCATGGTGATGAATTAAATGGCGTAGAAGTTGTACGCCAGTTACTTGCTAAAATAGATCCTAGTCAGTTACGTGGCACGTTAATCGCTGTGCCTATTGTGAATGTGTTTGGCTTTATTCATAAATCGCGTTACTTACCAGATCGACGTGATATGAACCGCAGTTTTCCAGGCTCTGAACGTGGCTCGTTAGCAGGACGTATGGCTTATATGTTTTTTAATCAAGTAGCAGTACATTGTACGCATATCATTGATTTACATACGGGGGCTATTCACCGGACTAATTTGCCACAAATTCGTGCTAATTTAGCAGATGAAGCAACAGCTGAAATGGCTAAAGCATTTGGCACGCCAGCGGTTATAGATGCATCACTGCGTAATGGCTCTCTTCGCAGCGAAGCGGCTAACTTAGGCATACCTGTTATAACCTATGAAGCAGGTGAAGCACTACGATTTGATCCTATTGCAATTGCAGCCGGTGTGCAGGGCGTTGATTATGTTATGCGTCATTTAAAAATGATTCGTGGCAAACGCCCGAAAAAATTACCAGATCCGATTATTGCAGGTTCTACAAGTTGGATACGCGCAGAAGTTGATGGCATTGTTCGTGCTCAAGTATCATTGGGCGAACGTGTAATTAAGGGCCAAATACTTGCTTATATTAGTAGTCCGTTGGGTGACTCTGAACTTGAGCTTTTAGCACCTAAAGGTGGGATTGTTATTGGCCAACAAACGATGCCATTAGTAAATGAGGGCGATGCAGTCTTTCATCTAGCTTACTTTGCGAGTGACAATGGTTTAGTTGAGCAGCAGCTAGAGAGCTTTATAGACGAAATAAATGATTTAGATGACGAACTTAAAACTGCGGAACTAAATAATTAATCGTTAACTTAAATTCTGTTTAGTTAAGCATTAAAAAGCCGCAGAAGGTAATTACCTTCTGCGGCTTTTTTGTGACTATTATTTTTTAACTATGTTTTTTAGGGCCAATAATACGCTTTATAACAGGCGTTTTTGTTGGTTTTGGTTCTTTATTTAAAACCATGACAGGGCGCGTCACAAATAAATTGTTAGGATAAATAACACGATGGCCATCAATGTGTTCAAGTACTACATTCATCAAACCCATTTCGACAATGCGACCTTCAACATGATTCGCGCCATCAATAATTCGTACCCAATAACCAACGCGGCAGTCGTTTTGAATAAACATTAATAAGAATGCAGTTAAGTTACTTAATAACGACCATGCGGCAAAAAGTGCAACACCTAGCATGGCAAATAATGAGGAGCCAAGTACAAGTAAACCACGTAATTCAATGCCCCAAAATACCAGTACTAAGCATATCATTACACAGGCAAGTATTATTTTAAGCAGTAGTTCTGCGCGCGATTTGTGATGTAAATCTACTTTACCCTTAATGGTTTTTTCGAGAAGCTTTTTAGTCAGCTTTAATAGCAACGGATAAAGTAGTAAGGCGATCAGGGTCACAATCAGTTTATATTGTGTACCAAAAAAATCTAAAATCTCTAACGGTTCCAAAATACATTCTCATATGGGGAGTAAGTAATAATTAAGTAATTAGTTTAACGTTTTAAGATGATGCGAAATAGTTATTTAAAAAGATTTTTTCACATTAACTAACCATTGTACTGAGTCTACATCGTCATAACTATCAAGCGGTGCGGCGATGTCAATGTGGATCATAGTACCTGCGTTAGCTCTGCTTGGGGCTAAGCGTAAACCTATGCCAACATTTTTAAGTACGTGATCGTTCTCGCCATTATCTTTGTCGTTAAACCACGCTCGGCCAACGTCAATAAACCCAGCGCCACCTACTTTAAATAGCTGAAGCAAATCGTACTCCCAATAATAGCGTTTTTCTAAACTAACTAAAAAACTGCGATCGCCGTGTTGATAATCCATAGGGTAGCCTCGTAAACCAGTTTCACCACCCAAAGTAAGTTGTTGGTCGGCAGTTAAGTTTTTAGCATATTGCAAACGCCCTTTTACATACCACGATTGATCAACACTGGTGTTTAAGTAGTATTGAATTTGACTAGTGGCCCTAAAGTTTTCTAATTGTTTGTGTTCTTTATTCCAATATCCTTCAATGTCAGTGTTAAAACGCCATAGAGTATTATCGCCAGAAAAATGTGCTTTTTTAAAATTTAATGAATAAATAGCACGACTATCATCATCACTCAAAGATTCATCAGAGTAACCAACAAGGGCTTTAACATTCCAGCCTAGGTTTAAATCTTCAGTGCGGTACATACTGTCGAAATTGCGTACTTTTATAAAGTTATCTTCAAACCAGTGGCCGCTTATAAATGGGTAACTTAAACTTC
Source organism: Pseudoalteromonas sp. S3431 (assembly GCF_000690035.1). Taxonomy (NCBI): domain Bacteria; kingdom Pseudomonadati; phylum Pseudomonadota; class Gammaproteobacteria; order Alteromonadales; family Pseudoalteromonadaceae; genus Pseudoalteromonas; species Pseudoalteromonas sp. S3431. The sequence goes on along the minus strand of NZ_JJNY01000094.1, from coordinate 9,049 downwards.
TGTCATCGGCAAGTGGTGCAAAGGTGGTGTCTATAGCTTCAAAGGTATGCTGCTCGTCGGTATAACCTAAGGTTAAGCGCTGGGTCCAGTTATTATTAAGCGCTTTAGAGTGCCCTATAAATGCACTGGTTAAATCGCTAGTTTGATCAAATTCGCTAAACTCTTCGCCGCGTTTATATAATGACTCTTCGCGCTGTTCTGAATAGCTTAAAATACCGTAACTAAGAGGGGTGTCAATTGCGTAAAATGGATAGGTTAACTCAAGTAAATGGCGCTTGCCATCGCTGTTATCGGCGTACTCTAGACGGCCGCGGTAGCGAGTAGATAAAATATTAGGATCGTCGTAAACAAATAAGTAACCACTGCGGTCGCTGTCAGTCGTGCGTGAAAACGATAGGCGTTTACCCCAACCAAAGAGGTTTGATTCTCTAAAGCCAATGCTTGATTTATTTTCACCACCGCTGCGGCTAAAGTTTATTTCAGGTAGAAGCGTCCATAAATCACGAGTCACTACCTTTACATCAATGTCACCATCGCAGTTCTCAGTTGCACTAATTTGGGCGTCATATAAGTAACTTTCTTTGCGTAGGAGGCGCTCTGATTCAGCTAATTTTTTAGCATCATATTTATCGCCGGTGGCAAACAGTAGGAGGTTATTAATTACATCCGGTTCGGTTTGAATATGTGCGCGGTTGGCAAAGCGAAATAATGCATTATTTTCTTCTTCGAGTTCGGTATTAAATACATTGAGTTGCTTAAGTGAAATAGTGGCAATTTTAGCATTGGGTTTAGCGCTTACAATGGAGATATCGTCGTTGAGTTGGCGGCGTAAGTTTTTATTATTAGAGTGGTCTAACTTTTCAACTTGGCAACGAGTATTATCATGAGTTTGTGCTAATGCGCTTTGCATGAATAAGGCTAAAATACTTAAGCTAATACAGTACTGTGTGATCCATTTCTTAGTTACCATTCAAACCCTTTACTGCTACGTAGCAAATTACTACCGTAATATCAGCTTACATCATAGTTACTAAAATGTAAGTTAAAAGTATTGAGTTTGAAAATTAAATATAAGGACTTTGAACTAAAGCCGCTAACTTAAATAAAAGGTGAGTGCAGCAAGTAGATGATCGGCTTCAGTGCCTTCTCCATTTATCCAAATACTTTGGCTGTAGTGCTCATAGTTTAAATTAAAGGTTTGCTGCTGGTAGCTAAAGCGAACTTGATGACGGTCAGCACCAGCAGAATACTCGTTGAGCGTTATATCGTCTGAATGTAAAAATAATGTACTCCACAGCTCAAAGTCTTCGTCATGCGGAGGCTCGATGGGCGTAATTACAATACATTTATGAGTATGGTCGTATTCTATTTTTGTCATAATGCTCTTAATTTGTAGCTAAGTAATTACGAATTGCAGTTAAAAAGGCGCCGCCATATTTATTTAATTTAGTGAAACCAACTCCCGACACTTTTAAAAACTCACTGTCATTTGTTGGCATAAGCTGCGCCATTTCAGCCAAGGTTTTATCATTAAATACTACATACGGTGGTACATCGTCGGCATCAGCAAGTTCTTTACGCAGTGCTCTTAAGCGGGCAAAGAGCTTTTTATCATAATTAAATTGCGCTAATTTATCTTGGTACACGTGCTTGGCTTGCAGGCGAGGTTCAGCCAATTGCAAAGCATATTCACTTTTTAAAATTGCACGCGCGGCTTCTGTTAATCTAAGTGACGCACCTTGTGTTATATCTTGGCTTAGTAAACCCTGATGAATAAGTTGACGTAAAATACTAAGCCAAAATTCACTGCTTTTATCTTTACCGATACCGTAAGTACTTAACTCATGATGGTTGTTATCGCGTATGCGGCTCGTGTTTGCACCGCGAAGTAATTCTACAATATAACCTAGGCCAAAACGTTGCTCAGCTCTATACACACACGAAAGCGCTTGCTGTGCGACTAACGTACCATCAAAGCTTTTAGGTGGGTTTAGGCAGATATCACAGTTGCCACAAGGTTCGCGCTGGTATTCACTAAAGTAGTTTAGCAATATTTGGCGGCGACACGTTTGTGCTTCAGCAAAGCTAGCCATGGCGTTAAAGCGTTGTTCTTCTACACGGCGACGTTGTTCGTCATCAATGTCTTCAAAAAAGCGCCTTACACGGCCAATATCAGCCGGATCAAAATACATGATGGCTTCTGCGGCAAGGCCATCTCGCCCAGCTCGTCCTGTTTCTTGATAGTACGACTCTATACTTTTTGGAATATCGTAATGTAATACAAAGCGTACGTTAGGTTTATTAATCCCCATCCCAAAAGCAACAGTTGCTACTACAATTTGAATGTCGTCGCGGGCAAACCCAGTTTGCACAAATTGTCGTTGTTCGTTGCTCATACCTGCATGGTAAGCGGCAGCGTTTAGCCCTGCGTCTGCAAGTTTTTCAGCAATGTCGTCTACGCGCTTACGACTGGTGCAATAAATAATACCGCTTTGGTTTTTTTGCTCTTTTAAGTAGCGAAGCAGTTGCACCATAGGTTTAAATTTTTCTTCTATGGTGTAACGAATATTGGGACGATCGAAGCTACCAGTATGAATATAAGGCTGCTGTAGTTTTAGTTGCTCAACGATATCAAACCGGGTCGCTTTATCAGCCGTGGCGGTAAGCGCCATCATAGGAACATGTGCAAAACGTTGCTTTAATTCGTTTAAGCGAAAGTAATGAGGTCTAAAATCGTGACCCCAATGCGACACACAGTGCGCTTCGTCAATGGCAAATAAGCTCACATTTAAATGCGATAAACGTTCTAAAAAGTCACGCTGCAATACTTTTTCAGGCGCAACATATAATAGTTTAATTAAACCTTGGTGAAGTTGTTGATACACCAATTGCTGTTCTTCTCGCGCTAAGCTGTTATTAACGTAAGCGGCTTTAACGCCAAGTGCTTGGAGTTGCGTTACCTGATCTTGCATTAGTGATATAAGCGGAGATATAACAATGGTCACGCCTTCAAGCACTAAAGCGGGTATTTGATAACACACAGATTTCCCACCACCTGTGGGTAGCAATACAAGCGAGTCATGCCCATTTATAGCTGCATCAATAACTGCTTTTTGACCGTCGCGAAATTCGCTGTAGCCAAACACTTGTTTGAGGACAGTTTCTGGTTTACGCACAAGCGTACTAGAAGGTGGTGTTAATGTATTCATTGGCGGGTATTTTAGTGGTTTTTTAACGAGATGTCTTTAGCTGAGTTACTTGATGAATTATTTAAGTGGAGTCTCGTAGTTTTGCACTATGTATGTTTTACTCATCTTACCAGTTTTGGCATAGAGAATAATAATGAATAAAGAAATGTTAATTGAACAAGTTGGGGCGTTGTTTGTAAATGGCATGCCGTTTAATCAGTTTTTACAAATATCGGTAGAATCACTGAGTCCTGAACAAGCAAAAATTACCTTTCCTTGGCAGGATGTATTTATTGGTAATCCAGCGCAAAAAATATTACACGGAGGTGTTATTTCAGCCGTGCTTGATAATGTGGGAGGAATGCTTGCTGCAGCAAGTGTGATTGATAAATTAACAGACTTAGATATTGGTAGTGTGCAAGCGAGGCTAGCTACGCTTGGAACCATCGATTTACGCACCGATTATTTACGCCCAGGCAAAGGCGAAGTGTTCACCGCGAGTGCAACGCTTATTCGTTCAGGCAACAAAGTGTGTGTATGTCGAATGGAGTTACATAATGAAAAAGCAATTCAAATTGCGTTTGGTACTGGTACGTATTTAGTTGGATAAACAATCCATGGAGAGTAAACTAGCGACCTTTTAGTATCACTAAGTGTTTTTATTATGTCGATTGATACAGAGCAGCGTAAAGGCGCTGTTTTTGCTTGCCTAGCATTTGTGATGTGGGGGTTAGCACCTATATACTTTAAATTTATCCAGCATGTGTCAGCTTTTGAAATATTAATGCATCGCGTTGTTTGGTCTGTCGTTTTTTTAGTACTTGTGGTAAGTATTCTTAAATATTGGCACAAAATAAAGCGTATTATTGTTCAGCCCAAACTAGTGTTAATGCTTGTTATTACTTCAGCGTTACTGGGGTTTAATTGGGGACTTTTCATATGGGCGATAAATAATAACCATATGCTGGATGCAAGCTTGGGGTATTACATAAACCCATTGTTAAATGTATTGCTGGGTATGCTTTTTTTAGGCGAGCGTTTACGTAAGTTTCAGGGCGTTGCCGTTGCACTCGCGTTTTCGGGAGTATTATTGCAACTCGTTAGCTTTGGCTCGTTTCCGGTAGTTGCTTTTTCATTGGCAATATCATTTGCACTTTATGGCTTATTACGTAAAAAACTCCCCGTTGAAGCTCTGCCAGGGATATTGCTTGAGGCACTTATATTATTACCTGTAGCGCTTGTTTATTGGTGGTTAATGGCGCCTTCTGACACATCAAGCCTTCCCGCTAACGATTGGCATACTAATGCGTTACTAATTAGCGCGGGCATTATAACTACATTACCGTTATTGTGTTTTACTGGCGCAGCTAAGCGTTTGCAATACACTACATTGGGCTTTTTTCAGTACATTGGGCCAAGCTTAATGTTTATGCTCGCAGTGGTGTTTTACGGTGAGGTATTTGATGCAGAAAGATTAGTTACATTTGCATGTATTTGGAGTGCGCTCGCTATATTTAGTTGGGATTCTTACCATCAATCACGCAAACGAAAAAAAGCGGCAGTGGCGACAGCACAAGTGGCTAGTTAACTATTTTAGCTAATAATTTTGTTACGGCCAGTTTCTTTTGCATCATAAAGTTTTAAGTCGGCCTGTTTTAATAGTTCATCAATTTGATAAACAGGCCCTGACGAAAAACCAATAGAGATTGTGAATCTAATGTTGGCTTTACTAAATTGTTGGCTATTACCTTCTATAAAACACCTAAATCCTTCAAGTTTTTTGAGTGCTTCTTGTTTATCGGTATCGGCAAAATAAACAGCAAACTCTTCGCCCCCCAAGCGTGCTACTAAATACTTTTTAAAGTATTTGCTAAAACAAATAGATAAACCTTTTAATACTTCGTCGCCTGCATCGTGGCCATAGGTATCATTAATTGCTTTAAAATGATCAATATCAAGCATAGCTAATGCGCCATTGCCGTTATCAAGTTCAATTTTTTTAAGGGATTTTCTAGCCTCTTCAAAAAAGTAACGACGATTGGGGATTTTTGTGAGGTAGTCTGTATTAGCTTGGTTTTTTATGGTTGCTAAAAGCGTTAACATATCGACGTTTTGGCTTAATCGACAATAAAACTCCTCACTATTGAAAGGCTTATGTAGGTAATCATTTGCCCCATTTTTTAAGAATAAGGTAGATAAATCTGAAGAATCAGCACCTGAAATGCCAATTATTGCTTTTTCATCGTTATCATATAAACGCCTGATTTCTGTGCATAGTTCATCGCCGTTCATATTAGGCATTTCATTATCAGTGATAATAACGGAGATATCAGGTGATGCTTCAAGCATAACAAGTGCTTGTTTACCATCTTCAGCTTGTAAAGTTTGATATTTATGACGGGTTAACAAGCTACATATATACTGTCGTGTGGATAAAGAGTCGTCAACAACGAGTACTTTTACATTTTCGTTTCGAGGTAGTCGTAATAGCTGTTTTTCGAGATACTGATACGCTTGTTTATTTTCTTTGATGATGTAGTCAATTATAGGGTATTTTTCTACTGTATCGCGTGTTTTTTTATCAATATTACCCGTCATTACAATCGTTGGAATTTCAGCGTCGATAGTACAAGGAACTGCTTCGCCATTAGGCGCATCAGGTAAAATAAAGTCAACTACAGCACAAAAGTAGCTATTTTTACTGATAAGTTCTTTTGTTTGAGTTAGAGATTCAGCTATATCTACTTCATAACCCGCTTTAAGCGCGATGTGTTTTTGCACCCGCGCTATTGTTGGCGTATCTTCAACTATTAGTATTCTTCGCGTCACGTCACAACCTTGTTTATATTTTTGCAAAAGTATTTGCTTATACAAGTTGTAACTGCTAAAACGCAAAAAAGCAAATAAGTGAAGAGCTTATAGGTTATCTGCTTCAGAATAATACTCTTGGCTTATAGGAGCTGGCCCTGATATTTTTGAGCGGCCAAATAGGGTATGAAACTTACTCTTACATGTTGTAAGTTTAAGGTATTTAACCCAAGCACGCTCAATCGGATTTGTTGGCTCTAAAGTCCCCATTGCTACGGCTAAAAATTGTTCTTGGTGTTCGTTTTGTGGCTCAATAGTTTTGTTGTGTAAGCCTTTTAAAACAACGCCATGTTGGTCTAATATGCTGGCTTCTAATAAGGTGAAGTTTCCACTACGGCTAAAACCGCGTGGGAAGTTGTGATCATCATAAAACTGACGTTGGCTAACAAATGCTTGACGAAGTAGTGAAATATCATTGCTCATAGCTTTATCCTCATGCCTTAGTAATTAGCTGGAGTATGATGCAAGTTTGGCAATTTATTAAACAAGTTATTTTTATCGTGAGGATAAAAAATTGGATATAGATTTATTAAAAACATTTGTTGAAGTTGTGCGTACACGTCACTTTGGCAAAGCAGCCGAAAACCTTTATATCACCCAATCTGCGGTGAGCTTTAGGATTCGTCAGCTAGAGCAGGGACTTGGGGTTAATTTATTTATACGCCAGCGTAATAATATTCAACTTACAGCGCCGGGTGAGCGTTTGTTGCCACATGCTCAAATGATTATTACGGGTATGCAACGCGCCAAAGTAGATGTTGCGCTTGCCGATAATATGCATAAGCAAATTAGCTTAGCAGGAACGCCTAATATTTGGGATGCTTTTTTACAGTTTGGTATAACAAATATTGTATCGGCGATGCCGGGCGTGTCATTAGTCGCAGAAGTTAAAGCACAACAAGAAAGCACTCGGTTGCTATTAGAGCGAACTCTCGATTTAGCCATTTTATTTGATCCGCCTAAAGTAGATGAATTAGTAGTAGAGCGAATTTGTGAACTGCCTATTATTCCAGTGAGTGGCTATGATACTGCAACTAACGAAAACTTTTTTGATAACCAATATGTATATGTTGATTGGGGAACAACTTTTTCACTTTGGCATGCGCGTCAGTTTACAGGTAAAACGCCGCCTTACTTCAGAACAAGTACTGGTCGTATAGCACTTGATTTAATATTACAGTGCGGCGGGAGTGCGTTTATTCCTCAAGTACTTGTAGAGCATCATTTAAATAAAGGTGATTTATTTCATGTTAAAGATGTAAAAAATACGTCACGAGATGTATTTATTGCCTATCATAGAGATAATGAACAGAAAGAATTAATAGAAACGTTGGTAAATTTGTTATCACAAATGACACCTAGCTTGACGTTGGAGCCTAATTTATAGGTACAAATGAGTTGCTGAGTATCGATGTTATTTTGATTTCATATTTAATGCACTTTTATTAATTTAAAATTACAGAAATATTTCGATTGTAATATTTCTGTAATTTTACAGTGACAAACTGCTGCTGTTTTAAAATTAGTCTTTTGTGATTATCCAAGGAAATAACATGAAATTTGTAAAATCGAGCTTATGTTTAGCGCTATTAAGTGGCTTATCTTTTAATGCTCTTGCTGATGTAGACGTGTACGGCAAAGCGAATGTAACTATTCAATCATCTGATGACGGTGAAGGGTCGTTCACTGAAATTAAAAGTAATAATTCTCGCTTTGGTCTTAAAGGTTCTGAAAAGATAACAGAGGGCTTAGAGGCTGTTTATAAATTTGAGTTTCAAGTTGACGTATCTGATGCGGACTCAAAGGGTGATAATGATGACAATATTTCTGCGCGTAACCAATATATAGGGTTAAAAGGTGCATTTGGCCAAGTTGTTGTTGGTCGACACGATACTGCACTTAAGTTATCTCAAGGTAAAGTTGATTTATTTAGCGACCTTGAAGGCGATATTAAAAGTATATTTAAAGGCGAAAATCGTTTAGGTGATTCTGTTACTTATTCATCAAATACTTACGAAGATTTTAGAGTACTTGCTACTTTTATTGCAGAAGATGATGAAGATGCAAAAAATGGCTATTCACTAGGACTTACTTATGGCGATTCTTCACTTAAAAAGAGTAAAGTATATGCATCAATTGGTGTTGATAGTGAAGTAAATGGCTACGATGTAGTTCGTGCAACTGTTCAAGGTAAAATTGATGATTTTAAAGTAGGCGCAATGTACCAAACACAAGAAAAAGTAGACGGCAGCGCAGAGGCTGACGGGTACTTATTAAGTGCAGCTTACATAATGGGAAACAATACATTTAAAGTGCAATACCAAACTATGGATTTTGACGACAGCGATGATAAGTCAGCAATCTCAGTAGGTGTTGATCACAAGTTAAATAAAAATATTAAAGTATTTGGTTTTTACTCGGGCTTCGACATGGACAAAAACGTTGACCAAGATTACTTAGGCTTAGGTATGGAATACAAGTTTTAACTATTCGCTAAATTAGTTAAAACACTCCCTTTTTAACCGCACTCTTTTGAGTGCGGTTTTTTTTGCTTTAAATTATTTACTTAGCCGCCCATAATAGAGCTTAATTTGGAATGAGGTGCGAGTCCTCGACTGTTCCCGCAACTGTAATTAGCTGAGCTGTAAGTCAGATACAAATGGTATAGTACCAATTTTATTAAAAACATGATCTTTTTAGTGAATTAAATAACTTACTAACTTCGTTAAAAATTATTCATATAGAACAACTATATGTCATAATTTCCGCCTTGTTATTAAGCTGTTTATTTGTCGCTATAATAAATCACTAATTTAATGCAATTGGTATGAATTCTTTTAACGAGCGGGTTTACTCATTTTTCTTGTAGTGCATTAGTATTTTTATCGCATTTTTGGTGAGTTTAACCTAGGGTCTGTCGAACTTTGCGGATTAAAATTTGTTCAAACTAGGGGCTATTTAATCGCGGCGCGAGGTTTGTAACCTAGTGGGCT
>NZ_JJNY01000093.1:0-17823 GCF_000690035.1 Pseudoalteromonas sp. S3431 | reverse complement strand
GAGCTTGCTCACGTGAGAAGCAAGGCTTTTAATTATTAAGTTATTTTAAAAACTGTGTTTTTACACGCCAGCAAGCTGTGCGTCTACGGTAATCCTACCAGTTAAAAAGGTTGCACATTTTATAGATGTAGAGCTTGCTCACGTGAGAAGCAAGGCTTCTGATTATTAAGCTATTTTAAAAACTGCGTTTTTATACACCAGCAAGCTGCGCGCCTAGCAGTTAAATTTTCACACTGCCACGCAATGCTTTGTTTTGGCCGTGCTTGGTTTTTTTATCCATGCGTTTGCGCTGAGAATTTCTACTTGGCTTGGTGGCTCTTCGAGCTTTGTTCACCACGGTTGCACTCAAAATAAGATCTTTTAAACGCTTAAGTGCATCATCTCTGTTCAATTCTTGGGTCCGGTGGCTTTGGGCTTTAATTATTAAAACGCCATCTTTAGTGATTCTAGAATCTTTTAAAGCGAGTAAGCGTTCTTTGTAAAAGTCAGGTAATTTAGAGCGGTTAATGTCAAAACGTAAGTGTATAGCACTTGCTACTTTGTTAACATTTTGACCACCGGCACCTTGAGAGCGAATAGCTGTAAGCTCTAGTTCCCACTCATCAATTGTGACTGTATTTGAAATTGTTAACATTGTGTTCAGCTCTCGTTGTCAAAAATGCATTATATCATTTGTACATTGACTTAGGGTGAATCAACTAAAATCGTAGTACTTTAGGTCAACTCCCATGAATTGTACTGTAAAATTCGCCAATACATTATTATGTATTGGCATATGCAATTATTTAGTTTCTAATTGCACTGCCCTATCTATTTAGGGCTTCATATAATAATAGCTCCACGATAATAGGAAATGCCTGCATGAAAAAAATACTCGTATCACTTAGTTTGTTAGCAATGAGCTTCTCTGGTGTTGCAAAAGATATCACTGAAGGTGATTTACAAAGCTACATGAAAGCACTACCAGCGGTAACAAGTTGGGCGAGCGCTCAAGATTCTCTAAAAGGGCTGGACCTAGGAAGCATGTTAGGTGCGTCGGCTGACCAAACAACATCAGAGCAAGGTTCACTAGCTAACAGCGCGCTTAGCATGATTAAAGAGCAAGACTTATACAAAAGTTTTGAAGGCGTAACGAGTCGTTACGGTTTTACTCCAGAGCAGTTAATTACTGTCGGTTCTGAAGTGTCTATGGCTTACATCGAAAACCTTAAATCTGGCTTATCTACTGAAAATAAAGAAACAGCAGATAAACTAATGGGTGGTTTTCAAAGTATGAAAAGTGTTAAAGACAAAGGCGCTAGCTCGCTAATGGGCTCATTAGGTAACGCATCAAGTGCCGCTAAATCAAGTGAGCCAGTCGTTAGCGAAAGTAACCTTGAGCTTGTGAGCGAGTACATGCCACAACTTAAAAAGCTTTTTGCACTTCTATAAGTTTTTGTTTTATAAAAAGGTGGCTTTTGCCACCTTTTTAATGCCTAAAATAATTTATAAACAGATGCATAAAGTTTATTTACTTCTACAATTTAATTATCTGTATTTTTAGGTGTAATGTATGAAGCAATGGCATGTGGTTATTGGTTTATTCTTTATTTTTACTGGGTATTTTTCGGTATCCACGTACGCAAAATCAACCCAAGCTTTTAGTGCTGGAGTTATTGCTCAGGAGCAAATATTTCCAATAAAAGTATTGCAGCTTGGTAATTATGCGCGTTGTGCTGTTGTTTCTGCACAAAAAGAAGATGCATTTTATTCTGCTTGTTATATAAAAAAACAGTCTCAATCCAATTGGATTGCAGAATCGGCGGGTGCACGCTGCGAAATAAGGTGTATAACGCATCTTGACAAAAATGGCCTCTCACAAACGACATACTTTACAGCTCAATAATACTAATTTTAATTAATATATGAGTATTTTAAGCGCCAAATAACTCATTAATTTAAGGTTATTTGTATAAGTCGCTCCAGGATTTTTTTATTGGTGTAGAGCCTTCGTTTATTTGCCGACTAGTTAAAGCGCTACATGCGCTCTGTGGTTGCTCAATATGTGGGCCTGAGAGTAATAAAAAATATTTTTTACCATTAATATTTCTGTTGATAGTGAACAGTGGAAAATCAGCTTTTATCAATTGAGGTTTTATTGTTTTTTTAGAGGTATACGCGGCATATTGACAATAATAGAGCTCTTTCGTATCACTTTTTTTGCTCTCCCCATGCGTGCATTAGTTGCCAATCTGTAGATGTATAACGTCTAGCGTCGACCATAAAGCTGCCATGTAATGCAGGCGTTGAGTAGACATCGTTAATTGTTTTTTGCGCGTCTTGGGCGTTTGCATAAGGGCCTGTTACTAAATAGTAACTGTTGCGGGTTTGATGTTTATATAATTTTAAAGGATGCGCTTTTGAGTCAATTTCCTTTGCTACTATTACTGCCGATTCAAATTTTTTAAATACACCAAGCTGAACAAAAAAAGACTTTTCTGATAACTTATCAACTAACTCTATTGAGTCTATTGCATTGTTTTTAGGTTGCAGAACGATATCTTTTAGAATAATAGTATCACCTGTTTTTGAGGTAACAACGCGCTCTGGTAAGTTTTTAGTAACGAGGTTTTTTATATTTAATGTATTTGCTTCAACTTCAATTTTGTAGTTTCCTTGACTCACATTAGAAAAATAATAATACCCGTCGTACTCGGTAGTTGTTGTGTATTCTTTGTCGCCATTAATTTGCTTTAAAAAAACGGTTACGCCTGAAACAGGTTTACTTTTATCGTTATTTTCAAAATAAACAGTCCCTTCTACTTCATTAAAAATAACCATTGGTACATCAACTTTAGTCTGACCTCCTCGGTGAGCGTAGGTTTTTATTTTTCCAAGTACAGGTTGCAAATATGGATTAGGTAAAGTGCGTAAATCGACCTCTAAAATTTGCCCGCCGTGACTACTTGGCAGTAGCGCTTTACCTGTATTGTTAGTGAATTTATTTCGCCATAAATAATTACCGGTAAAGCGAACGTCTTCTAATGCTTCATCACCTTGATCAAATACTCGATTTTCGTTCCAGTCAATAAAAGCAGATGCTTCAAGCTGTCCGCCGCTAAGAGCTCGTGGGGTGTCAAATATCATATCTAACTCAAGATGATCAAAGCTAAATGTGCCGTTTAAACCTAATGACACGCGCCAATCACCACGACTATCGTATTGGCCTGAGACTTGAACATTAAAAATATCATAGCGATAAGTATACTGATGGCTTAGTTGCGCGGTCGCTGATGAATCAGGGTTATACGATAACTGGGTTTGGTTAAAGGTCTGTTGTGTTTGCGGCCAACGTAAATTACTACGCAGGCTAACAAGCTTTCCCCCATTTATAGGCAGCCAATCGAGTGTATTTGTCCACTTCCAAGAAGCGATATCAATAGATGAATAAAGTTGATTGGTTAATTCATCTTCTTGCTCATCATAAAAAAGGCGTCCAGCCCATGTACCACCAATGTGATTTTTATTGATACCTAATGAAAATGTATTGTTGTTTGATTTATTTTCACGATTTTCGTTAAGCCATTTCATATTCCAGTTTAAAGAGTCAAACGAATCAGAACGACCATTTAGACTAATCGATAATTTATTTTTAAGCACATTATTTTGTGGTAAAAACAATGCGCTCGAGAAATCATCTAAGGCGGTATATTCTAAATTGACGTTTACGTCGTTATAAAAATCATTAGAGAACAAGCCCCTAAAGCCTGCATAATAAGCGCTGCCAGCATTGAGTTGTTTGCTAGATAAAAATCGATAGCTGCCATGCTCCGTAAGTATATTTAATCCTGATGATATATAGCGAGAGCGCTCATCAGATGCTAGTTGAGTGATTTGTGCATCATAGGTTAAATTTTCACTGATCCCATATGAAACACTGGCTTTAAACGTGTCACTAAATGTATTTTGAGTATTTTGGTTGTTATCAAATACGCTTTTATCTGTTTCAATTAACTCAACTTGATAGCTTATTTTCCCTGGTGATAGGGCATCCTGCCCTATCGTGTATTTTTGAGTGCGTGTAATTTGCTCACCTTGGGGGCCAAAAAGCTTTATTTCAAAAATATTATTGCCATAAAATGTTTCTATATCGATAAACTTAACTAAATTATCGTCATTTGCTTGTGTGGTCGCTAAAAATTGCCCATTGCGATATAGCTCAGCTTGCCAACCGGGTAAAGCGGGTTCTTCAATGGTTATTGACGAAAAATTTTGTGCTGAGCGTGGATCGGCATTCGAGATATAAATACCTCTGCCTTGGCTTGAAGCTGTCGTCAGCTGATCTGATTGAGATTGAATATCACCTAATTGATAATGAATGCGAGCTAATGAATGATCTTCATCGGTTAAGCTAAAGTCTTTGCTAATTTTAAAAAACGTATTATCGCTGTTTTCATTTTTATTAAACCGAACCTCTGCTCGATGGTGAAATAAATCAAAATAGCTGTTGAGCCTAATTAAACCCTTATAACGTGCTTGCTTAGATGTGGCACTTGATGAAACCGTGTACTCAGAAATTGGGTATGTTAGTAAACGGTATTGATCTTCAATAAAGTGATCATATTGCGGGGCTATAACCTGCTTATGTGTGACAGTTATGCTTTTTTTATCATTTGTGGTGCTTAATAAATCGCTCATAAAGGTGACTTGCATGAGCGAGTAATCAAATATTGAGTCGGTTTCTAAAAGCGTATTAATAACGGATAAGTCTACGTAGTAGTCGTAATCATCTTTAGCCCAAAAAGATGCTGTTGGTGTTACCGGTTGTTTTGTTAGCAAAGTTGAACTTAGCGTTAGCTCAGTTGCGTCAACTGTTGCAGTTAAGCTATTTTCGGTAACGCTAAAGTTAATGCCCATCGTTGATTTAAGAACACTTATTGGTAGCAACAGCTTATTTGATGGCGTGTAGTAAGCTTCTAAGTCGGATACAACCGATCGGCCATTTACTTTTACATTTACGATCACGAACGCCTCTTCATCAATAGCCCATTGATGAAGAGGCGTTAGCTCATTAGCGACTAATGTTTGAGGCGCAATAACAATGAGCAACAAACTAATTAAAGCGCCATAACGCAATGCGTTTAGCTTAAACACGTGTTATTGAATATTAACGGGTATTGCTAACTCAATATTGCCACCATATTGGGGATTTTCTTTGTATTTAAGTGTAAGCGGACCGACAACAGGCTGTTGCAACGAAATATAGACTTTACGACGCGATAAAGGCGTATAAACGGCTACGTTTGTTACTTCCCCAACAGATAAGTTATTACTGTCTAGCAGTTCAAAATTGCCATATAACGAACGATTTCCCGTTAGCGTTTGCCAAAACGTAACGGTTGGTCGACCATTTTGGCTAATTAGTTGCGGGTTGATTAGTTGCGAATCAGCTTCTAACTGCCCATGGCGCACAATTACCGGAACGCTGTAAGATATTTTAGGGCGTATGGTTATTCCTTCTGTATTAGGGGCAGGTGCTTCTGACGCAACTATTTTAAGTACCGCTCTGTATTCTCCTGCGGGTAATTCTGCTTTTTTTCGTACCGTCATTCTTATAGCTTGCATGCCTTTTGGCGCTATAGAACCACGGCGTGGAGAAAAGCGTAACATGCCAGCAGCAGAACGACCCTCTACTTGCTTAGGTGTTGCATCTATTAGTGACCCTTCTTCGGTCATGTCTTTGTGCGTGATACTAAGTTTAAAGTCGAGGTTTTTATCAGATGTATTTCTGATCATTAATGAATTATTTTTAGTTCGTCCATCAAAATATAAACGATATTCAGATAGAGAAAGATTAGCACTGCAAATTTGAGGTGATAGAAGAGTCAGGCAAAGCGTTGCCCAGCGAAAAAATTTAAAACTCATGAGACAACTCAACAACATGATAAAGCAAAAATGTGGAGCATTAAGCTCCACACAATTTATATTATTAGTAGCCTAGGGCTATAATAATATAAGAAATAATATTACTGAAAAGATACATCGACAGTGTAGTCTACTTCATAAGCAGCGCCAGCAGTAAGATCGGCAGCTACTGTCATATCACCATAAACACCGATTACGATATCAGTTGCGCTTGCATCAGTTGTAAATGCAGAAGCAACAGTATCAGCCGTTGTTACAGTTGAAGTACCATCAGTGGCAGTCGTTACTGGAGCGAAAGTAAGGTTGGCACTTGTACTGCCTGATACAGTGATGTTCATTGCTGAATTTGGAGCCAAACCTGAAACAGTTACGCCACCTAATTGAATGTTTGAGTCTGAAGCATCACAATCGCCCGTTACTGCGCCAGCATTATCCATTGTACAAGTAGAACCTGTAGCTAAACGAATTTTACCAAAATGTACTTTGTTATTTTCTAAAAAAGTTGGTTCGCTCCAACCATTTACACTTGCTTGTAATGTTTCGCTAGATGCAAGTAAAGAAGTCGAAGTCATAGCGAGTAAAGCGGTTGCTGCAAAAATTTTTTTATTCATAATTTTTCCGTGTTTAAATAATTATTATTGTATTACGTCCTTGTTTAATCTCATTTTCTAAGAGCTCGTAATCCATTGGCGCCAATTTAAACACAGGAAGTGCATTTTTTAAATGTTTTATTAACAAATGCAACTTTAAGGATGATAAATAAGAAAAAATCATTAGCAATAAAAGTTGGTTAATTTATTTGTGGTTGTTTTTAAAGCAAAAAAAGTATGTTTTTTTACAGATATAAGGCAAGAGGATTTCTTTTTGTTAATATATTGCTAGGTTATTTGCAATGATAAACTTAAGCCCACAACAATTTTGGGGCGTGAGTTTATTTAAGACATTTTACGAAGTGTAGTCAGCGGGGCTATACGTAAAATCCAATGTAAAAATGCCCATGGCCACGTTGGTATAAAGCTGTTGGCTTTTTCTTTATTTATAGCTGTTACAAGTGCTTTACAGCCTGTTTCAGTATCGACAATAAAGGGCACTGTTTTTACTTTTTCGTTTATTTCACTTCTAATAAAACCGGGGTGCACACAACTTACCTTTATTGGTGTATTTATTACGTCTATGCGAATGCCTTCGCTCAGTGATGTTATTGCAGCTTTGGTCGCTGCATATACCGTCATAGCGCGTCTAAAACCACGCACTGCACTAATTGACGAAATAGTCACTAAGTGCCCGTGGTTTTGCGCTCTAAAAATCTCCATTGCAGCTTCGGCCTGCGCCAGTGCTGCTACAAAGTTGGTCTCAGCGGTTTGTTTATTGGCAGTAAAATAGCCTGTACCAATAGATGCGCCCTTGCCCATTCCTGCATTTATAATGATGCGGTCAAGCCCGTTAAACTTTTCATTAAAGGCTTTAAACACGCAAAACACTTGCTCGTGGTTGTTTACATCAAGCACTTTGATGCTGACGGTAATGTTAGGATTTACTTGCTCAAGTTCGGCTTTTAACAGCTCTAATAATTCATATCGACGAGCGCATAGAGCAAGGTTACAGCCTTTTTTAGCAAACTCTTTTGCCATGCCTTTTCCTAAGCCGGAACTTGCACCTGTTATTAGTATATTTTTGCGCATTATATTTGCTCCTTAGGTATAGGTAATTAATTTTTGTTGTGGGTATTGCTCTAAAAAGTGATACTCGTTTAAGCTGCTTATACCTAACTTACGGCTTGATCCTCTGCCTCGCGCCACAACTTTAGTAACACCTGCGTTAACTAAACCCCAATTAATATCAATAAAGCGCTCAAGCTTTAATCCCATTAAATGACTGGTAATAATACTAATAGGCCCGCCTGAAGTATAAATAATGACTTTTTTACCATCATGTTCTTTGGCTATTTTTTCAAGCGCACCCAATACTCGAGCACAAAAAGCATTAAAGCACTCTTTATAGAGCGTGCTGTCAGGATTAAGCATCCACTGCTCTATGGCGTTAATAAATACTGTTTTAAAATACTCCATTGGATCGATTTGCTTACTAAGCACGGCATGTACTTGGCTTGGAGTGGTAAGCTCAGGATTAGAAACCGCTAAAATATGCTCGTGGTCGTACTCATTTAAGCGCGCATCATTAATTACAGCGGACGTATTATTAAGTGAAGCTAAACTGAGTTCTGCGGTTTGATTGTGGCGCTGCATAGTGCCTGTAATTACTACATCGGGTATGAGTTGTTTTTGCGCTAAATACTCGCCCACTAATGTAGCTTGTTGTTGCCCTTTTACCGAAAGGTTATCGTAATCATCTGCGCCAAAGCTTGCCTGCCCATGGCGTACTAAATATAAAATACACATTAGGCGTTTCCTTGATTGTTAATGGCTTTTTTACAGCGCCATAAAAGGTAATGCACAAATACCCAAAAGTTTTTAAATGCGGGATTTGTTGTTTGCCCATGATGATAACGATAATAAATTTGCTGAACTATGCCTGCTAATCTAAACAAGCCATACACTTCGTAAAAAGTGAAATCGTCGACTGTAATATTCATTTTTTTACAGTAATAAGCCACAACTTCTTTTCGTGTCAGCATGCCTTTTAAATGTGTTGGTTGTCGGCGTGTAGCTTGCGCTAAAAAGTCATCCCCAGGCTCTACCCAATACGCGAGTGTGTTACCCAAATCCATTAATGGATCGCCAAGCGTGGCGAGTTCCCAATCTAAAATACCCCGCACTTTAGTGTAGTCGTTGACATCAAGCACAACGTTATCAAATCTAAAATCGTTATGAGTAATACAAATATGCTCAGTGGCAGGCATATTATTATGAAGCCACTTAATGATTTTTTTACCACTGGGGACATTCCATGTTTTTGCTTTGATAAAGCGCTCACTCCAACCGCTAATTTGGCGTTGTGTATACCCTTCGCCTTTACCTAAGTGACTTAAATTAGCGTGTTTGTAATCAACTTTGTGTAGTTCTACTAAGCAGTCGAGTACATTTTCGCAAAGTTGTTTTGTGCGCTCAGGTGTTGTAGTTAGTTCGCGCGGGAAATTTCTACGCGCAATAATGCCGGTTAGCTTTTCCATTACATAAAAGTCGGTGCCGAGTATGCGCTTATCTTCGCAAAATACTTTCATTGTTGGCACGTAGCTGTAAACCGGTTTTAGTGCTTGTTGTAGTTTAAACTCGCGGCCCATATTGTGAGCGCCTTTGGCTTTAGTGCCTTTTGGGGCACGGCGTAAAATAAGCGACTGCTCTGGGTAGTCAAGGCTGTAGGTCCAATTTGACGCGCCACCGGCATATTGTGTAACACTTGGCTCACCGCTTAAATTACTCATGTGCAGCTTAAGCCAGACATTTACTTTTTGTATATCGAGCTCTTCGCCTTGGCGCACGCTTTTGGCTTGATCTAATAATTGTGTGTTCATCGTTGGCCTTTTATTATTTTGATTTTAAGCGCTGCATAGAACGTGTTTTTTTCAGCATGTTTTTAATGTAGCACTCAACAGGTAATAGCTTTTTCATTAAAAACGCCTGTTTACCTAATTTATGGGTCAAAATTAAAAATGGCCGTTTGAGTGATTGCGTGTAAATAATATCAGCCACTTGCTGGGCATTAATTGGGGAGCGTTCAAATGCACGGTTAAGCATAGTTCGCATAGCAGGCTCGCTTGTGCGCATTGATTCGTTTAAGTTGGTTTTAAAAAAGCTGGGGCACACAACGCTCACATCAATGTTGTCGTGAACTAATTCAAGCTTTAAGGTTTCGCTAAAGCTAACCACGGCAGCTTTTACTGCATTGTAACTACTCATAAACGGAATAGGCGTAAGACCAGCCTGTGAGGCAATGTTAATAAAGTAACCTTTACCTTGTTGTTTAAATACGGGATAAAAGGTTTTACAAACACGCACCACCGAAAGCAGATTAATATCCATTATCCACTGCCATTGCTCAATTGTCTCGCCCTCAAGTGAACCGCCGGTAGCAACGCCGGCGTTATTAATAACGATATCTACGCCTTGCCATTTGGTTTGTATTATATCGCGCAAGCTCTCTATATCAGCTTGCTTAGTTATATCGCAGGCGTAATAAAACGCATCGGCTTTTAATGCTTGCAGCTCGGCAATTGTCGCTGCTGCGCGCTCGGCGTTTATATCGGCAATACAAATTTGTAAGTTGGCGCCTAAGTTATTTGCATAACTTAGTGCTAATGCTTTACCAAGCCCTGTTGCTCCACCTGTTATTATGAGTCTTGTTTTCATGTGGTAGCCTTAGCGGTATTTGTTTATTTCGAGGCGAGAAACCATACCCATATGTACTTCATCGGGGCCATCAGCAAGGCGTAAAATACGCCCCATTGCATTAAACGATGCGATAGGGAAATCGCTCGACACCCCTGCCCCCCCAAATATTTGCATAGCCATATCAGACACCATTTGCAACATGTTTGGTACCACTACTTTTATGCTCGATATTTCGGTCATGGCGTGTTTAACACCAACGGTGTCTATTTTCCATGCTGCATGTAAAGTAAGTAGCCGAGCTTGATCGATTGCCATACGCGCTTGTGCTACTCGCTCTAAGTTACCACCGAGCTTTATAAGCTGCTTACCAAAAGCACTGCGCGACATACCTCGCTTAATCATCATTTCTAAACAGCGCTCTGCTGCGCCAATAGCGCGCATACAATGATGAATACGCCCAGGCCCTAAACGTCCTTGTGCAATAGCAAAGCCTTTACCTAAGCCTAAAATAAGATTTTTTTTTGGTACGCGTACGTTATTAAATTCCATTTCGCCGTGGCCGTATGGAGGGTCAAAATCACCACAAGCACTTAGCATACGTTTAATATTTACACCCGACGTACTTAGCGGCACCAATACCATTGAGTGCTGACTGTGTTTATCGTTTTCTGGATTGGAAAGTCCCATAAAAATAGCCACTTGCGCATTAGGGTGGCCAAGTCCTGTAGTCCACCACTTTTTACCATTTAAAATTAGGTCGTCGCCATCAACATCTATTGTTGCTTGCATATTTGTTGCATCTGAGGAAGCTACCTCGGGTTCGGTCATGGCAAATACAGAGCGTATTTCACCGTTTAATAATGGTGTTAGCCATTGATGTTTTTGCTCATCGTTTGCAAAGTGATATAGCACTTCCATATTGCCGGTGTCGGGGGCGTTGCAATTAAAAACGTCTGATGCAAATAAACAATGCCCCATTTGCTCTGCAATGGGAGCATATTCAAGGCAACTCAAACCTTGTGCTAACGTGCTATCGGGTAAAAATAAATTCCAAAGCCCAGCTTGTTTTGCTCTTGCTTTTAATAGATCAATCTGAGGTGCTAATTGCCAGCTTGTCCAATCGTTTGTGCTATTTTTTGCGTGGTTGTGCGCAACGACTGTTTGCTCAACAGGGAGTACGTGATCTTGCATAAATGCTTTAACACGATTTAAGTAATCTTGGCTCTTTTGGCTTGGCTCAAAGTTCATACGGTTGCTCTGTTTATTTAAAACCTAAATTCAGCATAAAACATTCGATCCAATGAATTAAATGAAATATATTACCAATCAAATGTGAATTATATTCATAAGTTAAAGGGCGTAAACTCGAATGATAGAAGCTAAAAATATTCAGCAGCTCGATTTAAATCTTCTTAAAATATTTGAGAGTTTGTACTTTGAGAAAAACATGAGCGAAACAGCCAAGGTTTTATATATAACCCCTTCAGCGGTAAGCCATGCGATTAAACGCCTGCGCAGCGTATTGAAGGATCCTTTATTTGAACGCCAAGGGCAATTAATGCTGCCAACACCTGCGTGTCAACGCATGGCGCCTGCGCTAATAGATTTACTCGAAAAGTTACGCCAAGTATTACAAGCGTGTGGTGAGTTTGATTTAGCCACTACCGCTCAAACTTTTAAAATAGCGCTGCACGATGCTATTGAGCCAATAGTACTGCCTAAACTACAACTAATACTTGCTGAACACGCGCCAAAGGCAACGCTTGCCAGCGTAAAATTGAACCGTGATGATATGCACAAACAATTGGCTAATCATCAAATTGATATAGCAATAGATGTAGCCAGAGCAATTAAATCACCTATTAGCCATGCCGTACTTTCGAGCGATCACTTTTGTGTATTAATGAAAAAAGATCACTCACTTAAAAACCAATTAAATATAGATAATTACTTAACGGCCAAACATGTAGCTGTATCTAACAGACCAACGGGTACGGTTATTGAGGATATAGCATTATTACAGTTAAGCTTAAATCGTGAGGTTGCTATACGTTGTCAAACGTATTTTTCAGCAAAAGAGGTAATAAAAAATTCACCATTTTTACTCACTTTGCCCTCCATGGTGGCAAGTCAGCTACTTGATGAAACTTTAATTGCGCGTCCAGTACCAACTACCATGCCTACTATTTATCAGCACTTATATTGGCACCAAAATACAGATAAAGACGATGCATTAATATGGCTACGCAGCCAAGTAGAAAGTATATTTAAGCGTTAAGTACAGCTTATAACGACACTTAAAAATCATTCTCAAGTGGATTTGTTTTAAGTCTACAGCAAAGTCTAATAATGAATTTATATTTGTAGATGTCTAGGGCATGTTTATACTAATCTGCTCATATAGGCAGATTAGTATAAACATGCCAAATATGCGGCTGCTCTTTGGAGGCGTCCTTGGGGTGACTTACTCTTTATTGCCTATATGGTGGTAAGGGATATCATCAGGACGCAGGAGCAGTTACCGAGTCTCGTGATTAAATAATCCCTAGATAGAGCAAACTTTAATCCGCAAAGGTTAACAGCTCCAAGCGTGGAGAGTGAAATGTGTCCGTGTAAAGTAAATTTTAAGAATAAACAGAGCTTACACAAGCAATAATAAGCCCTGCTTTTTAGCTATAACTACATGGTGCGTTTATTTTTAAGCTTTAATCCGCCAATTAACAGCAGTGGCCCTATAAACATTGCCAGGCCATAAATACCGCCAGTAACTGCGTATTCTGGTTTATTTAAAAAACTAATCGCAATTAAAATAGCCAGTGATGCATTTTGAATCCCAACCTCAATAGAAAGAGTTAGTGAATCGGTTAAATTTAATTTTGAACACATAGCAATTAACCAACCTACAATCATCGAGCCTACATTCAGTGCTATACATGCCCAAAATACATCGTTAAATGAGCTAACTAATAAAGCGCGCTCTTTTATTACTAGTGCGGCAATCATAATGAGCATAAAAAACAATGAGAAGCGTCTAAAAAACGGTTCTGTTTTAATAGCAAAATCATTTTTAAAATGGCGTAACCAAATACCTACAGCAACAGGCACTAAGGTAATAAAAAATAACCCAAGTGATGTCGTCAAAATAGAAAAACTAGCGTTATCTGCTGGCGCAAACTGGCTCATAGCAAAGCCGATAATAAACGGTGTGGTTATTATACTAATAGCGGTGGAAGCGGCTGTTAAGCTTACCGAAAGTGCTAAGTTAGCTTTAGCAAGCTGGCTTACTACATTTGACATGGTGCCGCCGGGACAAGCGGCTAATATCATTAAACCAATGGCTATAGGTGTTGATAAGTTAAGTAAATAGCATAGGCCTAATGCCAATAAAGGCATTGCTACAAGTTGGCCAATTAAACCCATAACGATGGCGAGTGGGCTTTTAAATAACCGGGTAAAGTCGTTTGTAGTGAGCCCAAGTCCCATGCCAAACATAATAAGTGCAAGGGCGAGCGGAAGTATTACTTCAGTTAATATAGATGCATTCAAATTAGGTAACCTCGTTTGTTATTGTTTTTAATTAGAGTGTTAATTCTTAAGCTAACTGTATACCAATTCGCTTAATTAAGTGATCTATTTTGAGGATGGAAAAACGTGTTGATAGCTAGGCAAAAAATTCGCTATTTAGTTGTTCTCGGCAATTGCTCCTGCATTGCTCTACCTTCTGCATCCATGCAGTCGTAAATGAGAATTTTTTAACACAGGTAGCGACACGTTTAGCCCCGCAAAATGATTAAGTATTATTGCGGATTGGTATAACGCCCCTTTACAATAAATCCTAATGCTAGAAGTGTTACTTATTTAAAATAGTCGCAATTCGTTTACCCAGTTCTGGAAGTACATCTTGTTCAAACCACGGGTTTTTTTTAAGCCATATATTATTGCGCGGACTGGGATGAGGAAGCACTAAATAGTTTGGCCAATACTCACGCCACGATTTTACTAACTCCGTGAGTGGCATTTTTTTAGTGTCCGGTAAGTGATACGCCTGTGCGTATTTACCAAGCACTATTGTCAGCTCAATATTTGGTAGTGCAGCCAATAATTGCTCGCGCCATGTAGGTGCGCATTCTTTTCGAGGTGGTAAATCACCCGACTTCCCCCTACCCGGGTAGCAAAAGCCCATAGGTAAAATGGCTATATTATTGGCATCGTAAAATTCATCTCTTGTTAGCCCAAGCCATTCTCGTAGGCGATTACCGCTTGCATCGTTAAATGGCACGCCTGTTTCGTGAACTTTTATTCCAGGTGCTTGGCCTGCAATTAAAATACGTGCGTTTGGGTTAAATTGTATAACAGGGCGAGCCCCTAAAGGTAAATCAGGTTCACAGATCACGCATTTACTAACTTGCTCTATTAATTGGTGACTATTCATGTCTACTTGGCCTTAAATGCTTGATTTTTATCCCAAATGGCCATTTAGAACAAATGAGTTGGTAAAATATCGGTTTATTTTAATTAAAACGGGCGTTAGTTAGTAAAATCGTGATCTTTAACTACTTCCGGGCTACAGGCCTTATAAAATCTATTGTTTGTCTGCCCATACAGCAAACTCATTGCCGCTTGGCTCTGCAAAGTGAAACCGACAACCACCCGGAAATTCAAAAATGGGCTTTAATATTGTGCCGCCATGCAGCTCTATTTTTTTATAGGTATCGTGGATATCATTACTATAAAAAACTAAGAGTGCAGCCCCGTTTTGAGTTAACGATTTAAGCGGTGCGTTAAAAAATCCACCATCGAGCCCTTGGCCGCTAAACGCCGTATATTCGGGGCCGTAGTCTGTAAATTGCCAATTAAATACATTGCTAAAAAAGGTTTTAGTAGCAGGTAAATCATAAGCAGGGAACTCGACATAATTTAGTTTTTCGTGATCGCTCATCGTTATTAAAGCTCTTATTAAAGTGTAATAAACAACCTTAAACCTTAGTTAGTTGCTAATCAAATATACTGATGTTATTTGAGATCACTATTTTACTAAGTAGCCTGAATTTTGGATAATAAATCTATCTCAAGCAGTTACTTTCAACGTTAACTGCGGTGAGTTTAAATATCATTATGGTTCAATATGTTAAAAAATTACTTTATCAGAGAGCAGGTGAGTAATAAATTTTTTGGTTGGATAAACTTAAATATCACGAATGATAATAACTATCTTTTGTATTTGTAGGCTATATAATAACGCTTTATTTTTTCACCCGCTGTATTTATAAGAGATTAATTCATTATGCAGGCACACCCGTTGAGTGCGCAGCCCACTAAACTACGCGTTATTGAGTTGTTATCGCAATTTTTTAAACTATCACCTATTTTTAGCTATCGTTTTTCAGTGTTTTTACGCTTTTTAATTGCCATTGTTGGCGGCTATTCTTTTACGGCTGCGAGCACTGCTTTGCTGAGTTTTTTATTACCGCTGACCAAATCAGATGCGGTACTGCTGTGTGTATCATTAAGCATTCTAATTTATGCATTAGTTTTTATTTATGCGTTTTATATTAAATCGTTAAAAACAGTTTGGATCAGTATTTTACTAACGACTAGTGCGCAAATTTGTTTATTAGCTGTATTGAAGGGTTGGCTATGAAAGACAGTTTTTTCCGCTCAATGACCTGGCTACATACGTGGGTAGGGTTACTCGTTTGTTGGTTATTATATTTAATATTTTTTGCTGGCACTCTTAGCTTTTTTAGAGACGAAATAACCTTATGGAATCAACCAGCCATACATAATGTGCAAGCCCAAGCACAGCGTATAGAAGCGCAAAAGCAACAAATAATTACCGGATTTGATTACTTAGCTAACCATGGAGCTAACTCATCAAGCTGGCGTATTACATTACCTGAGCCGCGTATTCCTTATTTAATTTATGGTTATGCAAAGCCAAAAGAACCAGGCCAGCGCCGCAGTAAGTTTGAAAACACGCAGCTTAACCCTAATACCATGCAAGAGCTTGAGCCCTTTGTAGATACTAAAGGTGGTAACTTTTTTTATCGGTTGCACTATGATTTACATTACATGGATGCAATAACAGCACGCTGGATTGTATGCTTTGCTAGCTTTTTTATGCTGATTGCCATTATATCGGGCGTGGTTATTCATAAGCGTATTTTTAAAGATATGTTTAGCTTTAGGCGTAACAAAGGTAGCCGTACGTGGTTAGATGCCCATAACTTAAGCTCTGTGCTTGCCCTGCCTTTTCATTTAATGATTACCTACACTGGCATGATTACGCTCATATTTATGTTGTTTCCCTACCCTGCAAAAGTAACTTACGATAACGGCATGCGTGGCTTTTTTAACGATGTAACCCCTCGCAACACCATGACCGATAAAGCTCAAGGCGAATCATCAATGGTGCCGATTCAAAGCATTTTGGATCAGGTTTATACTAAGTGGCCTCATGCAGATATTACTCGCATACAAGTTAACCAACCAAATATGGCAGCTTCAACAATTACCGTATTGGTAAGTGCAGGTAAAACACTGCGTGACCAAGCACCACGCTTAATATTTAGTGGTGCTACAGGGCAAATGGTCGCTAAAACTGATGACGAGCTAACTAGCAGCAAAGCGCTTTACGAATCGCTTAATTCTATGCATACAGGGCGTTTAGCTACGTGGTTGTTGCGCTGGTTATACGTATTAGGCGGTATTGCAGGCTGTGTAATGATTGGCTCTGGCTGTATTATGTGGGCAAAACGAATTCGCGAGCGAACTAAAAATAACGTTAAACCTTCGTTTGGTTTAAAACTAGTTGAAGGGTTAAACCTAGCCACTATTATGGGACTACCACTGGCAACGTGTGCATTTTTTATTGCTAACAGACTACTTAGCCCAACTACCGCAGAGCGCGCCGATAAAGAAATACTCGCGTTCTTTTTAACATGGCTAGCGGTTGCTCTTTTAGCACTTATAAAGCGCGACACACTGCAATGGCGAGTTATGGCAGTAATAAATGCTGTTGCATGTTTAAGCGTACCGGTTATTAATGCACTTACAACTAACGGTAATCTAGTTAGCTATTTGATGCACAAACAGTGGGCTTTATTTACTTTTGATGCACTGTTTTTGTTATTTAGTATATTGTTTTTTATACAAACCGAAAAATTACGTACTGCTAAAAACAACTCAAAAATAACCAGCCCTAGTCAATCTAATAACCTTAAAAGGCAAAAACCATGATTGATTTACTCGGTTTTAGCCTATGCCTGCTCAGTTTTAACTGTTTTGCGCTGGCTAAGTATAATCATTTTAAAGACGTATTTAAAAAACGCCCTACAGAATCCCAACGTAAAAAGCTGTTATTAGCTGCTTGGATCAGTATTTTACTAAGCTTAGTGCTTTGTTTAGTTACTCAAGGTGGATATGGTGCATTACTATTTTGCGGATTTATGAGCCTAAGTGTCTTAATTATAATGGTTTTTTATAATTTTTTAGTAGACTACGTAAAGTGGTTTAGTGTTTTAAATAGCGTGTTAGTTGTACTAAGTGGGTTGTTTTTAGCATTAAACTAGCCTTAGTTAGTAAAAACGTGATCCGTTATTTTCCTATATATTAGGGCGTGTTGATCTTT
>NZ_JJNY01000092.1:0-28307 GCF_000690035.1 Pseudoalteromonas sp. S3431 | reverse complement strand
GTTAAGGGATTGGTATTACATTGTACTAATTTTGTGGTTTTGTTGGCGTTTATTTAACAGCGGATTTGATAGGTTTGTCACCATCGAACAGTTCAAAAATACGGTTGCTATTTGGGCTGTTAGTTGCAATATGAAGTAATGCATTAGCAACATTTCCTCGGCTAATTTTAGCTTTATCACTATCTTTAGGGCGTTCGGTTGTTACTGCTAACGATGCTTTTTCGTCGGTTAATGTAGCAGGGCGAATAATTGTGTAATTTAAGCCACTGTTAATTAAATGCTCATCAGCCATATGCTTAGCTACAAGGTATGGTTTTAAGTCGCCATCTATTGAGTCGGGATCGTCTGCACCAATAGAGCTAACCATGATGAAGTGTTTTGTTGAATGTTCACGGGCGTAGTTTGCAGCTTTAGTTGCTGCCCATAAATCAATTAAAACGGTTTTGTCGTCGCCAGTACTACCGCCCGAACCAGCAGCAAATATAACTTGATCGCAGCCTTTTAGCGCGTTGCTAAAGTCGCCTTCGAGATCTTGCTCTACAATACTTAAAAAGGGGCTTTTTAAATCACTTAGCTTGTTTTTATCACGCACTAGGGCAACCACATTTTGTTCATTTTTTAATAATAACTCAGTGGTCATTTTACCAATTTTACCGCTTGCGCCAATAATTAAGGTCTTGCTCATAATTAATTCCTTCTTAACTAGTACCAATTTTATTAAAAAGTGAATATTCTGGCGAAGATAGTAACTTACTAACGTTGTTAAAATTATTTATACAGATCACTCTATGTCATAATTTTTACTTTGTTATTAAGCTATTTTTCATCGTTATAATAAATCACTAATTTAATGCTGTTGGTATAAATAAATTGAAAAGTAATGTTCTGTGTAAACAGACCTTGGGGTAGGCGTTTATTTTTAAAGGGTAAATTTGAGTTTAATTAGTAATATTAAATAAAATAACGTGGTTTAAATTGGATACTTAACAGAGCATGATAAAAATGACTATTTTACGTTTATTTTTCAATAATAATACTGATTTCTGGTCACATAATCACGTTGGTACAAACTTATTCTTACACTGTGTTTTTGGTAGTTATAGAAAAGGGTTCGATGGGTATTGTTTCCTTTATTATGTAATGGCGCTTTGGCTAGGGCTGCTAAATATTGCAAAAATTAAAAATAATATACTCAGTGATAATACTTTCATAAATGCCTTTATATTTTATTACGTATTAAATCACGAACTATAAAGCGGGCAGGATGAATAGCTTGGCTAACACGCTCGCTTAACGGGCGAGGCTCATTGTTTAAACAGCTAATAAGGTGCTCTGCACTGAGTGGGGCACTACATAAAGCACGTGCGCCAAAACCGGTAAAAATATGCAGACCTTGCTGTGATTTAGTTAGTTGCTGGTACTGATAGCGCTTACCTAGGCGCAAGTTAGCAAAGGCTGTAATGTAATCACTTTGTTCGCACCATTGCCCTGCCATTGGTAGGTGATCTATAAATGTGCAGCGAACAGCTGCTTTTGCCGAGGTAATATTGCCAAGGGTTGAGGCAAATTCACTTTGCTGATAAAAGCTAAGCAGTTGCTCTTGGTTTAACTGATTGTCGAGCGCGGTAACTTGACGGCTTTTGGTGTTTTTTTCAAATGTGGCACCCATACAGTGATGATCTAAATAGGCTGGGGTAAAATACCCTTTATGGCACAGCACTGTTTTAAGTTTGCGTGATTGCTTACTTGCCTGAACATGCGAAACTTGACCTCTTACGCCTACAATAGGCAACGCTTTTGTTTGCTCAAATGAATCACTGTGTTCACCCGCACATATAATTACGTCACTAAAAGGACCTAGTTGCTCGCTATTAGTTAATAAAAACCAACCGCTGTCAGTTTTTTTAAGCTGTTCAATATTACAGTTAAATAGGTTTTTAAATGGGTTTATGCTATTTGCAGCGCTTAACATGGCGTTTACTAATTGCGGAGGGTTAACCCAGCCGCCTTGTTCAAAAAACACGCCCGAATAACCTGTTTCTACGCCGGCTATTTCGTCGCCTTGCTCTGCGGTTACGTTGTGCATTAGCTGGGTTGGCCATAGCTGTTTTTGTGCTAAGTTTTCATGTTTATCGGCCAGAGGTTTTTTTACTGCGTGCTGTAATACGCCGCACCAATCGTAATCAAAATTAAAACCACTGCTAAGTAAGTTGTTATATAGGCGTTTAGCGTATAAAAAGCTATGTGCGAATAATTCGCTGTGCGGTGAATTTTTAGCTTGTAGGTGAGGGTAGATAGCGCCTTGCACATTATGCGATGCACCCATAGCTGGTTTTTCATCTTGGCAGAATAATTGGCTTGCTATGCCTCGTTTAGCCAAACTATATAAAATGCAGCTACTGGCTATACCGCCGCCAATTACAGCCACATTTTTAAGTGTGCTTTTATCTTGGTTAAAATAAGCTGGAGCCGATTGTGAACTATTAGCTTGTTTGAGCTTTGCGAACAGTATGTTTTGTTTTTTGCTAAAGCCTTTTGTTTTTTGCATGCTAAAGCCCGCGTCAATTAAGCCTTTACGTACTGATTCTGCATCGGTATGAGTGGTAAGCGTCGCGTTAGTTTTTGAGATGTCGACCAATGCATTAAATAGGCTTGTTTGGTATATATCAGGGTTTTTATTTGGATCAAAACCATCTAAAAACCAAGCATCAACAATTCCAGATTGTGGGTAGCTCATTGTACTTATTGAATTGAGTACATCACCTAAGTACAAATCGAGGATAACACGGCCATTATTAAATTCGAGTCGATGACATCCTTCTAAATTTATAGGGTACTGGGCTAGTAACTCTTCACTTAATGGCTGAAAAGAAGGCCATGCTTGTAAAAGTTGGCTTAAGTTAGCTAATTTTAATGGGTGCTTTTCAAAGGAAATAAAATGCAGCCGTTTAACACCTATATCTAATTGATTTTGAACTTGTTGGCGTGCAATGTGGTCATTAAAGCACTGCCATGCATTTAAAAAGTTAAGGCCGGTACCAAAAGCGGTTTCGGCTATAACAAAATGTGGTTGGTCATGATTTTGTAATCGAGTATCTATATTGTTTTGATCATAAAACACATAATGGGATTCGGCCAAGCCATTGTCATCAGAAAAATAAATATCATCGAAGTCGCTGGCAACAGGAGTACCTGAGTGATTAAAGTGTATTTGCGCGTTTTTGATCATGACTTATAAGGTTTACAAATAATATTTTTAATTATTTTACGTGTTTTCTTTGTAATAGTCTGGCGTTATTTATAAGCTAGCGGTTCAGAGTACAAGTGTACGCTAGAAAGCTGACCACTTAGGTGATTAAATTCGCGTAAAATAGAACCCAATTGAGTATTAAGCTAAGGGAATTACCCATGAGAAGAGCTGTAATTACAGGTATCGGTGTTGTATCAAGTATCGGTAACAACAAAGAAGAAGTATTAGAATCGCTAAAAACAGGTAAGAGCGGTATCGCTTTTAACCAAGAATTTGCTGATTATAAGTTACGTAGTAATGTATCGGGTAAAATTGATATTGATGTTAAAGCCCATGTTGATCGCAAAGCAATGCGCTTTATGGGTGATGCTGCTGCTTATTCTTATATTTCGATGACACAAGCAATCGAAGACTCAGGTTTGTCTGACGAACAAGTATCTAATGAGCGCACGGGTATTATTGTTGGCTCTGGTGGCGGTTCGTCTAAATGGCAAGTAGAAGCCGCTGATATTTTACGTGAAAAAGGCGTAAAACGTGTGGGGCCTTATATGGTGCCACGTACTATGGCAAGTACAACTTCTGCTTGTTTAGCAACCCCTTTTAAAATTAAAGGTGTTAACTATTCAATTAGCTCAGCATGTGCAACATCTGCGCACTGTATTGGCAACGCGGTAGAACAAATTCAACTTGGTAAACAAGACGTTGTATTTGCTGGTGGCGGTGAAGAATTACACTGGACATTAGCAATGGAATTTGACGCTATGGGCGCACTTTCTACTAAATACAACGAAACACCTGAAAAAGCATCTCGTACATATGATGCAAACCGTGATGGTTTTGTTATTTCTGGCGGTGGCGGTATTGTTGTAGTTGAAGAACTTGAACATGCCCTTGCGCGTGGCGCACACATTTACGCTGAAATTGTTGGCTACGGTGCAACATCAGATGGCTACGACATGGTTGCGCCATCTGGCGAAGGTGCGGCACGTTGTATGCGCCAAGCTATGCAAGATGTAGACAGTATTGATTACTTAAATACTCACGGTACATCTACACCTGTAGGCGACGTTAAAGAGCTTGGTGCAATTCAAGAAGTGTTTGGCGGTAAGTCACCAATGATCAGTGCCACTAAAGCTATGACAGGCCATGCTCTAGGTGCTGCGGGTGTTCACGAAGCAATCTTTTCATTATTAATGCTAGAGCACAGCTTTGTAGCGCCTTCAATTAATATTGATGACCTAGATGAGCAAGCGGCTGGTTTAGATATTATTACTGAACGTCGTGATGTTGAACTCAATACGGTTATGTCAAATAGCTTTGGCTTTGGTGGCACAAACGCGACTTTAGTAATGAGCAAATATAAAGGCTAATTGGTTCTACTTAGTTTTTATATAATTTATAGCCGCTCACTTTATAAGTGAGCGGCTTTTTACTTAAGAATTTATAAGTTATTGTGATTGTTTTTCGTGCTTTTTATTAATAATCATTTGTAGAGGGCCTATGCAGTTATTTACAGAACGATTAAAAATGCGGCAATTGAGTGATGCTGATTGGTCTGTTTTTTTGCAGCTCCATCGTGAACCCGACGTGCTTGAATATTGCTTTGACATGCCAAAAGAAGTATTTGTGAGACAGCGGTTTGAGCAGCGCTTACCTATTTGGGATCCAGACTCTCGCCATCCATTATGCTTTGCTGTTATAAACAATGAAACACAGGAGATTATAGGTGTTACTGGTTTTACTTATGATGGAATAACTGCTGAACTAGGGTATTTATTTTTACCAAAACACTTCTCTAAAGGGTACGCAACTGAGTCGTTAAGAACCGTAATCGAATGGGCGTGGCAAGAATGTGGTATCAAACAGTTTAAAGCTGTGGTGACACGGGGTAATACAAGCTCAGAAAATGTATTGAGCAAATGCGGATTAACACAGACAGATGCTATACCTCAATCACATATTATTGCTGGTACGCGTTATGATGATTTAATTTACACACTCAAAGTCTAATACCAATGCGCAATAATACATAATCAATTTGAGGGATTAAATCTGGCGCTAACAGCGTTAAACATTCTAAGTTATAAATTTATCAAGGCTATTAAACAGCCCAAGACTGGAAGATTCTAATCTTGAAAGGTTAACAACGTTAGGTGGGTTTATTGGGCTAGAAAGCTAGCCCCTAATAGAAGTAGACGTTTACAAATGCTGCTCTATTGTTTTGCGATCTTTTTCTGGCATGTTTTCCACGACTAAATTAAATGAATTATCGATCATTCGTTCTATTTCGCCTTGTGGAATCGAACCATCTAAAATAACAGTATTCCATAACCGTTTATTCATATGATAGCCTGGGATCACTGCAGGGAAAATGTCGCGTAACGAAAGTGCTTCATCGGGATCGCACTTTAAATTAAGCCACCAAATAATTTCTCCATCGTCATTTGTTTCACCATCATTGCCAACGGCAAGAGTAGCAAACATTTTATGATTCACTTTATAAACATCAACCTCTTGAGCAAACGGTTTTGTAACTTGAACAAGTGGCTTTTTAATTAAATACTCATGCACTCTTATTTGGTCCATGATCCATTCCTTGAAGTCATACTCGGTACACATACCATAGCATTATTTTATTAGTTTTGTGATACGAAATATCGATTGTCTTCATTTTTTTTAGCATTAATACACTGAAGTATTGGAAGTTATTTATATTGATACAGAGATAAACCTTCTAAATACAAAAATCAGCCTATGAGATATTATACCAACCCGCAATAATACTTAATCAATGTGTGGTATTAAATCTGGCGTTAACGGCGTTAAAAACTTCTGACAAAGAGCAACTAAATAATGAATTTTTACCTTGTTACCAACAAGGCTTGCTTACCTAAAGTAAACCAGTTAATAGGCTAAACTGACTTTGGTAAAGACGAATAGGCAATGACAGCGGCATCACGTTGAGCGAGATCTGGTTTAGTTGTATTTTTACTATAAAGAAGGCAAAACTCTGTGGGATCCCCTTTGGCTGTTAAGTAATATTCATGAGTGAATTGTAATAGAACTTCTTTCCAACGCTTTGTAATTGAATCGGGGGCGCTTGGTAAAGAATTTAAAATGAGTTTCGATTCTTCAAAATTACTATTAATTGCAACATTCAGCATGTCATCGTTAGCAGCCGCCAACCAACTAGATCCATTATTACCTACGCAAAGCAATGGCATATAAGGTGCTAGAGCTGGGCACACATCATTTTTGTATATTTCGACTTGCCAGTATGGACGGGCTATTTTTATAAACTGAGTAAAACTTTCAATTGTTGTAAATTTGGATGTTGCCAAAGGTAAAATTTCGACTCTTGGCTTATTTGCATTAACGGTGTCATTGGCAACATCGATATACCATGGCCCGAATATGAGTGCGTTTTGAAAGTATTCATCTCGTAATGACCCCCATGCTTTTTTTAAATCGGTACCTTGGTTAATACGCTTTTTTAATAAGCACAGACCCGGTTTATCTGTTTGTGGTAGTTGTGTTTGCAATAATGAAAACACTTCATCGCGAATTTCTCTACAACGCCCTATTGGGTAGGGTTTATTGGCAAAATAAGGCATTTTAGGCGCAAGTGTTAAATCGGCAATTAATCTAAGTTGTGCTAAATCGTTGCACAACATAGTTAGCTGCTTTGGCGTAAGGCTGTTATTAAGCACTCATATTCCTTATAAAATCTACTGCGACTATTTTAGCTGAGCTTGTGTATAAGCGTCATTTCTTAGCCACCTTAACATGTTTGGATAACCGTTTGGGTGATTGGGCTGTTCACACATAAACCATGAATATAAAAGAGAGTAACCAAAACCAGTGCTGTTGGTAAAGGCCTCGATTAAGTTATCAGATGCCCCTTTATAACCCTGTTCATGAAATAAAATATCCGGGGCGATATTTAAATAGCAAGCTGCTGCCCACGACCAAGCTATTGCAGTCATTTCTTCGGCCGCTTGATGATCATGGTTTTTCATATCCCCTGTTAAACAAGTTCTTGTCGCTTCTGAAGTAACTGCAATATGACCTGCTTCATGAAGAATATCACCTGAGTATAACAGTTTTTCTAAATCAAGTAATAAAGTGCCTTGTTCTATTTTAAGGCCGGGTAAAAAAGTCTTTTCGTGTAACGTTTCATACCGGTGGTTTATACCTATATCAGTAAGAAAGGCTAAAATATTTTCAACCTCAGTTAACTGCTTATCTGTATTGTGTTCAGTGCTAATAGTCATAATGATTTGAGATTACTGTTAGTGACTAGCCAATGTTCAAATTCTTCAATACTTTGGCTTTGATAAAGTGCTGCAGTTGTTTCATGGTATGGCAGCGTTAAT
This sequence comes from Pseudoalteromonas sp. S3431, assembly GCF_000690035.1. Lineage (NCBI taxonomy): Bacteria > Pseudomonadati > Pseudomonadota > Gammaproteobacteria > Alteromonadales > Pseudoalteromonadaceae > Pseudoalteromonas > Pseudoalteromonas sp. S3431. The sequence continues at coordinate 20,681 of NZ_JJNY01000092.1, read as the reverse complement.
GAATCTAATAGCTCTGTCCATAATGCCCATTCATCGTCGGTAATACTAAATGAGTGACCGGATTTAGTTGCTTGTGCACGCTCAAACATACGCTTTACACCAGGCAATCCCAAGTTATTGAGATCTGTAAATCTTGCCAATTCAGTTACCGTCTTAATGATACTTTTTATTGGGAATGTAAATATAAAGTCTGCACTGTTAGGTGTTATGTATTCATAATGAATAGCTTCACCACCACGAAGCTGCGCATCATGAGGTAAAAAAATAAGCGGTATATTTAAACTACATTGATTTTCCGTTAGTTTATGGTGTTTGTATACTTGAATGTCGGTTGTTAGCTTGAGTCTGTAATTAGTATCAACGCCATTTGGGATCAGCATACTGCCTTTAAAGGTGGATGTATCCCCTGCATTTAAACGCCTTGCTTCGTCGATGTTTAAGCAATAAAACTCTTTTAGGAGTATGTTAGTGGTAATACTCCCTTCTATAGACATTAAAGATTTAAAAGGTGTTAGCCATGCCTTTAAAGAAACATTTTGTGGGATTAAGGTGCCAGTATTATGCAAGTATTGGCATAAATGAGAGAAAATGAACACTTGAGGCTCTCGCTTTAATAGCGCTGTCATAGTTTCTGAAATAATGATGTCAAATTGCTGAGAGGGGGGCGCTTGCCAACAAGTTGCGTCATCACATGTAATTGCAACAATGTTTTGGGTGATTGAAAAGTGCTTTACTAGCTTTTTAATTGCACTGATGTTTTCTGGGTGAATGTCAATGAGTGTGACTTTTATACGTGAGTTTGTGGCAAGACTTAAGTAAGGAATAAGTAACGTGCCATAAGGCCCCGTACCAGCATAAAGAATATGAATATCATCAGTCTTTGCCTTTAAACGTTCTTCAATGGCGAGCTTAATACCTTGCATAAATATTTGTGTGCGAAGAGTCTCTTCAGTGCATTTAGCTGCTTGTACAGGAGAAATTGCAACGCCTTGGGACGTATTTTCATCATTCCAGTCATTCATATCTAAGTCAGTTGAAATAGACGTAATATTCCCTAAGTAATTTTTTAAATCGTTGATAAAAGGCTTCATCAACCCCGCATCGGCTGGCTCATTTAGCAAATGTGTAACCGCATTACGGTATCTGTTCAGTAACTCAGTATCCATATCGCTCCCTGTATTTAGCTAAAAAAATCGTTGCTCGCAATAATATAGCACTCTATTCTAATAAAGTTTAGATTGTGTTAATAAATCAATTTAAGGAGTTTTACTTGCCTAAAATCAGGTAAGGAAAAGGAGTTATTATGCAAAATGAGTTGATAGTAAAAGTGCCACCTCCGCACACAATAACGCAGAGTACACTTCCTTGTTATAAAGAAACTGGGCGCTTAGGTCTATTTCAATTAAAGCGAATGTGGCACAAAGTACAGTTACAAAAAAAAGGCTGTGCGGATAAAAAAATAATAGAAGATGAATGGTCGCTTGATGTCATGATTATGGACACTTTAGGCTTAGGGCTCACACCGACTATAGAGTCTATTTTTGCGAGTGATAGTTTTTTCGAATTTGAAAGTTGGGTAAAAAAAACGCATGGTAGAGCTATTTCAAACGCAAAAATAAATCAGCTTAATAAAAACATTGTTTCATTTTTTGAGAAAACAGACATAAAAAATGAAACAGTATTAGTAGAGACGCCTCGTCACTATATTTTAACGCCAGTGCATTGGCAAAGCTGGGATGATAATGGTTATGTTATTATTCCAGAGTTGGTGTCAAAAAAATTATGTGAAGACGTTTGTAATATGCTTTATGAACGTTTGAAAATGGATAAAAACAACCCCGCTTCATGGTATAGCTGTCATGCGCTTAAACAGGGGGTTATGGTACAAATATTTAATGATATAACCATGCAAGTTATACGTTCTCTTCCTCAAGTTCGAGATGTTTTTGAGCAACTTTGGGGGAGAAAAAACTTAATAGTAAGCACTGATAGGGTTAGTTTTAATCCACCGCAGACAGAAAGTTGGCAGTTTCCTGGGCCAAATCTTCACTGGGATATAGACTTTAATAAACCACTCAACTTTGCAACGCAAGGGTTACTGTACCTTACTGACGTTGCCGCTGAGCAAGGTGCGTTTAGTTGTGTACCTGGCTTTCATAAAAAAATAGATGACTGGCTAGCTAACCTACCTAAAAATACTAATCCACACTCTTTTAATTTCGATAAATGCAACAGCACTCCATTAGCGGCAAAAGCAGGTAGCTTAATTGTTTGGCGAAATACATTACCTCACGGTAGCTGTCCAAATAAGGGAAGTAGGCCTCGTATTGTACAATATATAAACATGACGCCATTAAAAATAAGTAGCTAAAGACTCGCTATGAGTAATAAATAATGCAGTGTAATAGAGTGTAATATTTTTTATCTTTAACTTGTGCCAAACTTATAGGTAGTTTGTTAAAAATAAATTGATTGGCTTTAGGGTTTTAACACAAGATATTGATTTTTAAAGAAATATAGCCATAAAGGTTGCGTTCTATACCTTATGGACTATTATGTTGTCTGAATCTAGTGTTAATTAATGACATAATTTTATATTGTAATAAAAGCTCAAAGGAATGTTTAAGTATGAAAAAACATAGTCTACAGCTTACGCCGTGCTCACGGCGTACAAAACCAAAAATCAATCATTTAAAGCCTTTATTTAAAATGCAATTAGAGTCATGTGCTAGAGCCGTTATAGCAAGTGAAAATAGATCAACATACGGCAACAATATAAATACAGAAATCGATTTCATACCCACCCTGTACACACTTTTTTTAAGATTAAATACTTGTTCATTCTCTTTGTTTGGGAAGAAATAAATAATGAATGATGACATATTTATTTCTGAAGTTGTTAATGCCGATGAAAATATAACCTCTCCAGTCATTTTGTTTGCCCAGCTTGATATATTTTATAATATAAAAAATATGGCAGACGATTTAGTTGTAGCAAAAAAATTGGAATGGGTTGAACATGTTAACACTCAATGTTATCAGGGCAGTTGGGATGTATTGCCTTTAAGAGTCCCTGTAGAGCACGCTGATAAACATGTGATTCTGCAATCTTTCGCAATTGAACCTAGCTCAGATTTTATCGATGGCGACCACCTTCAATATTTACCTTATGTTCGTGAATTATTGTCACAATTTAAATGTGATATTTTATCTGCACGGCTTATGCGTCTTTCCCCTAACTCTTTGATTAAACCCCATCGAGACCTTGGATTGAGTATTGACCTATCTGCTCAAGCACGTATTCACATTTCTCTAGAGGCATCCGAACATGTTGAGTTTTTAGTAGATTGTTTAGAAGTTCCAATGAGTCAGAACAGCTGTTGGTATATAAATGCCGATGCAGAACATTCTGTAGTAAATAACGGCGATACACCAAGAATCAACCTTGTAATAGATTGCAATGTCAATGAGTGGCTATTGAGTTTAATCATAGAATCTAAAAATAAAGAATATTGCTGTACAAATCAAGCTAAGGAGATAAATAGATGATGAAGCTTAATATCCCAAAAGGCCTAAACATAAGACCGTCAAATGCAGCAGATAAACCATTTTTAGAAAAACTGCATAGTTCAATGCGACAAGATTTACAGTTAATTGACGGTGAGAAAGATTTTGTAGAGTCAATTGTAGAAATGCAATTTAAAGCACAAACACAAGGGTATGGAGATAAGTTCCCCAATGCAATGTACTTCATTATAGAAAAGCACCATGAAGCGATAGGTAAAGCAACCATTGATTTTGGCCCAAATGAAATTCGAATCGTCGATATTGGCTTTTTACCAAGTGCGAGAGGGCATGGTTTTGGCTCAGCGATAATCCAATCGTTTCAAAGTGCTGCACTACAATCTGGTGCACCTTTAACACTGACCGTTGAGCAGCGTAATTTTTCTGCTAAGCAGTTGTATGCGCGTTTAGGGTTTCAAGTTGAATCAATTAGCCCACCATATGAATTTATGGTGTGGTACCCGCACCCAGTGAAGTTAATGAGCGGTGTGTAACTAAGTAAAAGTAAGCATAGGGGTTTAATATGGAAAAATTTACGTTTGAAAATGTTGAAAGTGCACAAGGGTCAGTTGTCAAAGTTGTAGGCCAAAATGGTGAAGTAGAGTTAGAAGTTTCATCGGTTACAAAATCAAAACTTGATGGTGACGAATGGAATGCATTTAGTGTGTTGTTAAACGGCAAGGCCAATGAGCCTCTAAGCCAAGGTACCTATAAGCTCGAGAATGAGGCCTTTGGTGAAGCTGAATTGTTTTTATCGCCAAATAGTGAAACTGAGTATGAGATACACATTGCTCAAAAGAGATAGTTGGCGTGTTAAGTCAATTAATTAAGTAAATTATCCGTTTAAAAAAGTGAGTAAGGAGATTTATATGGCTGATCCGTTTACGTCAGAAATACGGCCTTTTGCGTTTAATTTTGCGCCTGAAAATTGGGCATTTTGCAATGGGCAAGAGATACAGGCTACCCAAAATGCCGCTTTATTTGCATTACTAGGCACCCAGTTTGGTGGTAATGGGGTGAGTAATTTTAAATTACCGGACCTACGAGGGCGAACGCCAATCGGGCAAGGAATTATGAAAAGTGAGCCAAGTAGACTATTCACGGCAGGTGATCAGTATGGCGTGGAAAATGTCACGATCAGTGTCGCTGAAATGGCTGGCCATTCTCACAGTGTGCAAGCGACCAGTACCGAGGCAGTAAGTATCCCAGCTTTTACAGATAGAGTGTTTGCAAGTTCTAAAGATCTCAAAGGTACTGCTACTGAACCATTTACGTATAACTCAGCGGTAAATCTGACTGGGCTGGCGCAAGACGTCGTTTCTAGCGCGGGTGGTGGTCAGTCGCACACTAATATTCAGCCTTTGTTAGCACTGAATTTTTGTATTGCGCTTGACGGTATTTTCCCAGCAAGAAATTAATAAGGAGAAAGCATGTCTGAATCATTTATTGGTGAAATAAAAATGATGGCCACGACCTTTGCACCGCGGAAATGGGCAATGTGTAATGGCACCATTATGGCGGTAAATCAAAACCAGCCTTTGTTTGCGCTTATAGGTGCGCAATACGGGGGAGATGGACGCTCATCGTTTGCGCTACCTGATATGAGAGGGCGTATCCCCGTTCATTTTGGTCAAGGGCCGGGCTTACAAAACTATCCACTCACAGCTAAAGTGGGTGTAGAGGACGTTACCTTACAAACGAGTCAAGTCCCTTCGCATACTCATAGCTTACAGGCAAGCAAGAACAGTGCAAACGCATCTACTGCGATTAGTAATGTGCTTGCAAAAAGCCCTCAAGGTGAATTGGCGTACTTAAATGGAGCAGTAACAGGTGAAGTACAAAAAATGAGCGAGTCAGCTGTTAGAACTGCCGGAGGTAATGCGTCGCATAATAATATGATGCCTTATCTGGCCATTCACTTTGTTATTTGCCTCCAAGGCATTTTTCCATCAAGAAACTAGAGGAGAATAAGAGATGGCAGACTCATTTATTGGAGAAATTCGTATTTTTGGCACAACGTTCAGTCCTCGATATTGGTCAATTTGTAATGGCCAAATTGTAAGCATTGGACAGATGTCAGCAGTCTTTAGTTTATTAGGGACTAATTTTGGAGGTGATGGTAGAGCAACATTTGGCCTTCCCGATTTAGCAGGCCGTGCACCTATGCATGCAGGGCAAGCCCCTGGCCTATCTTTGCGTCCATTCTCTTATTTTGGCGGGTCAACTCAAGAGACATTGGTCGCATCTCAGCTACCTGAGCACACACACAGTATTTCAGGAGTACGTCAGTCAGGTGACACCGCAGAGCCAACTAACAATAAGCTGTCAATTGACACTGGGGCAACAGGCGGCACACTGAGATATACCGCACCCCTTGATAGTGATATAGGCTTAATGGATGACTCAAGTTTTGCTACCGCTGGTGCTGGGCAGCCACATGAGAATATGCAACCTAGCTTAGCGCTAAACTTTTGTATTGCGCTGGACGGGATTTATCCACCAAGAAATTGATGTATGAGAATACAGGTTTTAGTTTGCAATCTGTATTCTACATATGATGAAAAAACGATTATGTTTGTGCAGGGAATAAGTTATATGTTGTTTGAAAGAGCTCTGTTGGTTGTAATTTACTTATGTTGAAATACCTTAATTGGCATATTGTTTTCAGTTGTTTAATTATAGCTGTGTGCTTATTTGCAAAAGATGTATCTGCTCAGGCGAATTTAGACAAGCTGCAATTTAAAAGCTCTAAAGGTAGTGTTGTATTTGCCAAGTATGACAGTGATTTTTTGATTGATGATAGAGGTATAAAGTACGCATTTAACAAAAAAATAATAATACTCTCTTTGCTATCAGTAGATGAAATTTCACAGCTACATGATGAAATAAAACAAGTTCAAGTAATCGCTAGTATAGGAAATAGATTGGTTTATTGGGTAACACCTAGAACCGAATATTTTTTTGATGTTTATTTAGCGTTAAGCAAACATCAAGATGTGTTAGAAATCGAACCTGATATCGCACCTGTTACAAAGTTAATCACTTCAGGTACAAGAGTACCGACTAGCAATACACTTACACCACAAAATGCCCCTTTGTGCGATAAACCAGAGAATACTGTGCGGGTTGCAATTATTGATGACGGCTTTGACTTTACTCACCCAGAGTTTGATGATTTAACAGTATTGTTTGAATATGACCCTGATGAAAAAACATTGGCAACCAGTGCTAAAAACCCAATTGATTACCATGGCACACGCGTTGTTGGAGTTATCGCTGCCAAGCAAGATAATGTAGGGGTTGACGGCATTGCACCGACCAGTGAAATAATTGCTATAAGGCAAGTTTCGACATGGTCATCTTCTTTAATATTGGCATTTCAGGTCGCTAAATTGATGAAAGCTGATGTTATCAATTGTAGTTGGGTTTTACCGTTTTTATCTAGTATTACGTCACTGGTTATTGAGGATATAGCTTCAGCATCAAATGCACCTACTATTGTTGTTTCTGCGGGGAATTCCGGTGAAGAATCATGTGAAATCAATCAGTTGTCTGCATTAGGTTCAGTGGTTGTGGTAGGGTCAATAAATAAAAATGGAGAGATTGCACCGTTTTCTAATTATGGACAATGTGTTGATTATTATGCTCCTTCTTCAATTGCATCAACGTCACGGAACGGGTATGCAAATTTCGGCGGGACCTCGTCATCGGCCGCTATTGTTTCAGGTATCGTGGCACAGCTAAAAGCATGCGGAGTTGAACACCCGTTAACAAAATTAACAATGGTTGAAAATATTTATGCGGCTCATAAAATTAAGAAAAAATAATATAAAGAGTGTAATTTTGACTAGATTAGAAGGTAGTGAGATTAATGAGTTCTGAAACGGAACAGTTAAATTTTAGCAGCACGCATAGTGACAATTTCCCAAAAATATTGGCTCAGTTGGGGATATCGTTGATTGTGACAAGTTATCAATCACAACGTGTCATTTTAGTGCGCTCTAATAATGGCAATTTAGAAACAAAATTAAAAGCATTTCCAAGACCTATGGGGCTTTATGCTGACGAAAATAGGATCACGCTTGGAACACTAAATCAAGTAATCGACTTTCAAAGAACACCAAATGGTTATGCAGATGTCATTAATGGCGACCTTGATAGTTATGAAGAGTTACCAAAAAAATTACAAGATAATGAATTGCGAGATATAGCCAAATTTCGTGAAGAGTGGGATGAACAAGTCCAAAGTGTAAAGGCAGCCGACAGTTTGTTTATTGAAAGAGCGACGTTATCAACCGGTATGATTAACATCCATGATATTTGTTGGGGTAATGATGGCTTGTGGGTAGTTAACTCGATGTTCTCTTGTTTAAGTAAGTTAAGCCCTGACCATAGTTTTATCGCTGCTTGGGTGCCGTCGTTTATTTCAGATCTGAAACCAGAAAATAGATGCCATTTAAATGGTATGGCGTTGTTAGATGGTGTGCCTCGTTATGCTACGGCCTTTAGTGAATCCGATACAGCGGAGGGCTGGCGTGAAGAACTAGGAGAGAAAGGGGTACTTATTGATGTCGTTGAAAATAAGGTCATCAAATCAGGTATCTCAATGCCGCATTCGCCAAGGTGCCACGCAGGTAAAGTGTATTATTGTGCATCTGGAGATGGCGATATTCATGTCTACGATCCAAAATTAGGTACTAGTCGAGTTTTATGTGAGTTGCAAGGCTTTACAAGAGGGATGACGTTTTTTGGTGACTTGATGCTTGTCGGTACGAGTACATTACGTAAGTCAGAAGAGCATATTCGTTTCAAAGCAAACCCCAGATTATTGGATGGGCAAAGTGAATGCGCAGTATGGTTAGTGAATGTAAGTACAGGTGAGGTAATTGGTAATTTAACTTTTTCAGGTGAAGTAAAGCAAATTTACGATATTGCGGTTGTACCGAATAGCATAAAGCCAGAGCTATTTCAAAGCTCAGACGCGTTGTCTAGCCATATTTTTGAATTTTGTCGAGGGTAAGTATTATGAAACATTTGAGCTTAAATAAAACCTTTTTAGGCGTTGCAATTTCTGCCGTAATTGCTAGCGGAGCTTATGCAGAAACAGTAACTGAAGGTGTAGATTTAAAACAATTTTCAAAAAAATCAGCATTAGAAACAGAGGGTGAAATAGTTGTTGATGTAGAGTCAAAAAATCCCTTTTCGGCATTTAGTCGAGGGGAAAAAGCACAATCACACTTAGTAAACTCAGATATAAATAATACATTAAACTTTTTAAAAGAGCAGGGGTTACTCGAAACTAATGAACAAAAAGTAAGTATTGTTACGGGCGATAATACACAGGTAAAAAGTGACTTACTAATAAGAAAGGTGTTTGCAAGTGCAAACTGTACACTACCTGGCGGAGCATGTACCACTATAAGTTCTTCTAGCTGTACCTTGAGAGGTGGCAGTGTTGGTGCTTGTGGGTCATCTCCAGAAATAGATGTTGAAGAAAGTGGAGCGACAACTGTAAGTGAAGATTTTGGCAGTGTAGCAGCAGATGGAGTAGCAACTACAACAAAAACCTTTACGGTAAAAAATGAAGGCACTGGTAATTTAACGACTACGGCTGTTTCTATAACAAGTGGTAGTAGCGACTTTTCAATTACAGGCGGTACATGTGCTACGAATGGTCAAACATTAAGCTCAGGTATGCAATGTACGATACTTGTTACTGTACAAACGACAACGGTTGGTGGGATATCAGGTAATTTAAGAATTAGCAACACTGATGCAAATGAGAGTATGTATAATGTGTCTTTGAGTGCCACAGGTACTTCTACAAACTCAGCGCCTGTTGTTGATTTAAATGGCACAATGACTCCAGGTACAGGGAGTTTTTCGGCGTTTTCTGAAGGCAGTGGTGCTGTAAATATTGCGCCCGATGCTAGTGCCGCTGATAGTGATGGCGATACAATAACAACAATAACCGTTGCATTAACAAACGATCAAGATGGCACCTCAGAAGGGCTTAATGCTTCAGCGGCTGCGCAAAATGCACTTGGTGGTATATCAGGTGCCTCAGACATTACTCTGCAAGATACAATTTCGATAACGGGTGCATCTGCAACCGTTGCTGAAGTGACGACCTTTTTACAAGCAATAACGTATAATAATACCAGTGCAACACCCAACACAACTTCGCGTACAGTGTCAGTTGTTATCAATGATGGCACTGAAAACAGTATTAGCCGTACAGCGACAACTTCAGTGGCTAACCTTACAGCGGCTAGTTCTACAGCGGCGGGTTTTAGTACCTTAGATGGTACAAATTTAAATCCGGCAATTACGTTTAGTAGTGATAACGAAACATTAACGATAAGTAATCCATCACATATTACAGGTTCAGTGGCTGACGGTGGTACTGGTACAGATACCATTCACGTTCCGACTGGATCCGATTTAACGGCTTTTACTACATTAACAGGCTTTGAAACATTATCAGTGCCTAGCAGCGTCACTTTAACGTTAAGTGAAGCGCAGCATGAGCAATTTACAACGATTTCGGGGAGCGGGGCTCCTGTCTTTACGATTACAGCAGGCAGTGGGGGCGATGCAAATTTAACGGCAAATAGCACCATCGCAACATACGTTTTAAATACACCAGTTTCATTAACGCTTGTAGACAGAGACCAGTCTGTTACAGGCAGTAATTTAGCTGATTCAGTCGATATTTCCAACTTTTCGTACCGAGGAACTCTCGATGGTGGGGATGGCACCGATACACTTACGCTAGCTAATGGCGCGAGTTTAGCGGCGGCAACGATTTCGAACTTTGAAACACTTAATTTGAGCGGCGGCGTATCTGTCACGATGAAAGAAGCGCAGCATGATGCGTTTTCTACAATTTCAGGCGCAGGTACAGATCAAATTACCATTTCAGACGCAACTAATGGTTTAATTGCTGCGAATGATATTGAAACGTATGTGCTCGGTAGTGCAAACACAATTACCTTATCAAATGGCTCACAAAATATAACAGGCAGCACGGGCAATGATACGGTAAATATTGCAGGTTTAACGGTTACAGGTACACTCAATGCAAATGGTGGTACCGATACATTAAGCATGGCAACAGGTGCCGACACCACAAGTGCTACAGTGTCTAGTTTTGAAAACTTAACCCTTGCAACAAACTCATCGGTGGCTTTATCTGCAGCGCAAGTGAGTACATTTACAGGCACTATTACAGCGTCTGGCGCTGAAACGATTACGGTTTCGGGTGATGGTAACTTTACAACACTTAGCAATATTGAAACGTTTAACGTTGGTGATGATTCAACAAATACACGAACAATTACGTTAGGTTCTTCGTCTGTCAATGTGACAAGCGCATCAACAACCGATGCAAATACGTTTGATGTCAGTGGATTAACGTTTACTGGAACAATAACAGGTGAAGCAAGCGTTAATGATACGCTATCTATCAGTAATACGGGGGATATTACTGGAGCAACAGTTTCCAATATTGAAAACCTAACACTTAGCAGTGGTGCACGGGTTTCAATGACGCGTTCGCAACACGCCGGTTTTACAGGCACTATATCTGCAATAGGTTCTGAAACAATTGATGTTTATGGCGATGGTGATTTTTCTACTTTCAGTGATGTTGAAACTTACAACGTATTTGATGATTCTTCAAACAGTAGAACAATTACGATAGTCTCAGCGACCCAAAGTATAATAGATAGATCTAGTAACACAGCAATGACCTTTGCACTTGGTGGCGCAGGCTTTAGTGGTTCATTAACCTCAGAGCTAAATGCTGCAGATAAGGTGAGTGTTACTGACGGTGCTGACGTGACTTCTGGCTCATTCTTTAATATTGGTACATTAAGCTTAGCCTCTGCAGCAACAGTAGCAATTGATGTTAATAATATTAATGATTTTAATACTGCAATTACAGGCTCTGCTGGCGCTGATACGCTAAAACTGATGGATGGTGGTATTTTTAATTTTTCCAGCACCACGGTATCGGGTATTGAGAATCTGGCAATCGGCACGAATAACAACACGACTATCACCTTAACCGATAATTTTAATACTGATGCTGGCGTTGTATCTTTTTCTAATGCTAGTGGCAGTGCTATTACAGCTGCAGTGACCCTGGATGCAAGTGCATTTAGCGCCGACATTTTAACCATGACCTCATCAGATTTTAATGGTGATGATGTACTTAAAGGTGGCTCTGGCGCCGATACTTTACGCCCAGGCGCTGGTACAGATACGCTAACAGGCAATGCAGGTAATAATAATTTTGTAGGTAGCTCATCACAATTATCAGGAGATACAATTACCGATTTAGCCGCAGGCGATCGTATTACTATTACCGGTATCACAGGGCTTTCGGCCAGTAACGTTCGTTTTAATGGCACGAGTACATTAGAAGTAGATACCAACGCCACCGATTTTAATATTTCTGAACTTACTCTTTCACTTACTAATGCGCCTGGTAATGATTTGGCCTTTACGGTTGCTGATAGCGGATCAGATTCCGTTATTACATTTGTTTCAGCAAATTCTGCGCCTACATTTAGCTCGCTTAATGGCGGTGCTACGTTTATCGAAGGTTTAAGTGCAGTGAGCATTGATAGCGATATGACAATTGCAGATGCTGAACTTGATGCACTTAACAGCAACGCAGGGGATTACAACAATGCTAGCTTAACTATTCGCCGACGTGGCGGTGCGAGTGCCGAAGATCGATTTGGTCATTCGGGGCTATTAGGGACGTTAATTGAAGGTAATACATTTAGTTATAACGGTAATAATGTAGGGACAGTTACCACAAACTCGGCAGGTACTTTAACGCTAACATTTAATAGCAATGCTACTTCTGTAATTGTAGACTCTGTTGCGCAAGCAATTACCTACGCCAATAACTCAGATATTCCTCTAAATGCAACTGTGCTTGACTATACCTTTAATGATGGTGTCGTAGATAGTACAGGTACTAATCAGGCATCAGTTACAATTACCTCGGTTAACGATGCGCCTACTGTATCAGCAGTCGGGGCTAATCCAACATTTACAGAAAATGGCTCACAAGTTGGTATTTTCTCTTCAGCCTCTATTAATGCTATTGAAAGCGGACAAAATATTGAGCAAATATTACTGACGGTAAGTAATGTAAAAGATATTGGCAATGAGTTCCTTCAATTTGGCACTGATGTTATTAGGCTAGAAAATAATGCATCCGGTACATATTCGGGGTCAGTTAATTTTAGTTATGTTGTCACTCTTAGCGGTTCAAAGGCAACGGTAACGATTGTCGCCTCAGACACTGCGGCCGTATGGCAGAACTATGTTCCTTTCTTAGCTTATAAAAATACGAGTGAATCACCGACAGAAGGAGATAGAGTTGTAACGCTAACGTCTATAAAAGATAGCGGTGGTACATCTAATGGTGGTGTTGATAGATCTACAGGTAGTTTTGGTTCTTCTACGGTTAAAGTAGTGGGTGTAAATGATGATCCAACAGACATTACTTTATCGGCAACAAACATCAATCAATCTTTAGTGTCTTTGGGCGCTGATGTTGGGACTTTAAGTACAACGGATCTTGATGATAGTACGCATACTTACACATTGGTAGCTCCTAGTTCATCAGCCAGTGGTTCGTGTTCATCAAATAGTGGTAACAGTAGCTTTCAAATTAATGGGAGCGTGCTAGAAACTCAAGCCGCCATTTCAGCAGGCACCTATATAGTATGTGTGCAAGCGGATGATGCTTCGTCATCGTTTAAAAAATCATTCACAGTAACGGTGACTGATAATATTGCACCGACAGGGCACAGCGTTTTAATAACTCAAGATACGATTACTCGAGATAATGAAGCCGCGTTAGGTTTTACTCTAAATGGGCTTGAAAGCAGCGGTTCATTTACTTACAAAGTGACTGATGGCTCTAATGAAATTATAGGTAATTCTAGAGCAATAACGGGAGCTTCAGCTCAGGTTACGGGTGTTAATGTAACCACTTTAAATGAAGGTACACTTACACTTTCGGTGACAGTATCAGATACCGCTGGGAATGAAGCCAGCGATGTAACGGCAACAATTGTTAAAAGCTACAACATTAAACCGGTACTATCAGGTACGCCATTGGCGACAATAGATGAAGATTCTCAATACAGCTTTACCGCAACGCTCACTGATCCGGATACAAGCGACATACATACGTTTAGTATTACTAATAAGCCAAGTTGGGCAACATTTGATACGGCCACAGGTTTACTGTCAGGAACACCCACCGATCAAGATGTAGGTACCTCAGCGAATGTCAGTATAAAGGTATCCGATGGTACTGAAGATAGCGCAGCGATGATATTTGATATTGAAGTAAAAAATACCAATGATGCGCCTGTAGGTCAAAACTTTGTATTTAGTTTAGATGAAGGGGCATTATTTGCAGCCATCCCTGTTAATGGTGTATTAAGCAATGCCACTGATGATGACCTTGATAGCGGTGATACATTCACTGCAGTGAAAGTGACAAACCCGTCATCGGGTACGGTTACGCTTAATAGCGACGGTAGCTTTAGTTATCAACATGATGGCAGTGAAAGCACGTCTGATAGTTTCACCTACCAGGTAGAAGATGCCGCAGGAGACAAGTCAGCAGTTCAGACGGTAAGCTTTACCGTTACGCCAGTAGAAGATGCCCCTATTGTGGTTGCCGACTCTATAACAACTGATGAAGATACTCCTGTTACTTTTAGTGTTGTTAGTAATGACAGTGACGCTGAAGATAATATGGTTGTATCTTCTGCTGCGATAGTGGACGCACCGACTAAAGGGCAAGCTAGTATTGCAAATGGAATCGTAACTTATACACCATTGAGTAATGTATCTGGTACAGATTCATTTACATATACAGTAAAAGACAGCACGGGTTTAATATCTGAAAAAGCGACTGCATCGATTACTATAACCCCAGTGAATGATGCGCCGATTGCTATTAACTTTAATGAGATGGTCGATGAAGATACACCAACTTCTGCACTTTCAATTAGAAGCAACGCTACCGATATAGAAGATACTATTCCAACGGGTGATATTAGTGTTGTAGCACAACCATCCAAAGGGTCAGTGAGTGTTGATCAAAATGACGGTACTTTAATTTATACACCTACAGGCAATGAAAACGGAAGCGATACATTTACTTATACGATAGCCGACAGCAATGGTTTGGCATCAAATACAGCCTCTGTCACGGTAAATATAGGTGCGGTGAATGACCGTCCGGTTGTCGTTAATGATGCAGTGACGACCGATGAAGATACTGCAACCAGTGTGGCTATTTTAGCGAATGATTCAGATGTAGAAGACCAAGGTTTTAATGGCGCAAATGTGCTGTTAGAAAATAAAGGCGATGGTGCAGGTGAATATGATTTTGCCAGCGTAAGCGTGAACCTTGATGGTAGTTTAGCAATTACCCCTAAAGCAAATATAAATGGGGTTCACAGTTTTACTTACACCGTTACTGACAGTGAAGGACTTACTTCGCTACCAGCCACAGTTACACTGAGTATTACGGCGATAAATGATGCCCCAGTTGCCGTTGATAACACTGCACAGTTACAAGAAGAAGGGCAGTTTGAGGTCAATGTTCTGGGTAATGATAGTGATGTTGATATTGGTGATAGCCTTAACGCGAGCTCTGTAACGATTGTTACTAACCCTGCAAATGGATCCGTGAGCGTATCAGTAACTGGTGCAATTGTTTACACGCCTCAAGCGAACTTTTTTGGCGATGATAGCTTTACCTATACGGTTGAAGATAGCAACGCAGCTGTATCAAATATAGCGACAGTGACTATGAGTGTCGCTCCCGTGAATGATAAACCGATTGCCGTTGCGCAATCGCAATCACTGGATGAAGATGGCTCAATACTACTGACGTTAGTTGCAACAGATATAGATCAAGACACGTTAAGTTACCGGATAGTCAATACGCCAAGCAAAGGAACTTTGGTACAGCAAAGTAACGATAGTTGGCTTTATACGACGAATGAAAACATTAATGGTACAGACAGCTTTACGTTTGTGGCCAACGATGGTGAAATTGATTCTGATGAAGTCACTGTATCGTTAATTATCAATGCAATTAATGATGCACCTACGGTCGCTGGGCAAGTACTTTCAACAAATGAAGATACAGCGCTAACGGTTACTCTATCGGGTAATGATATTGAAGAGCAGTCTCTAAGCTATCGAGTGGTAACTGAGCCTGCTAATGGCAGTACGACCTTAACCGGTAACATACTTATTTATACACCAAACAGTAACTTTAATGGCAGTGACTCTGTGAGCATTGTGGCTAATGATGGTGAGCTTGATTCAGAGTTTGCACGTATTTCGATTTCGGTCGACAGTGTTAATGATGCACCGTTGATAAGTGGGATACCTGCGGCATCAGTGAACGAAGACAGTGAGTATTTATTTATCCCGATAGCAAGCGATATGGATAATGATACGCTGACATTTAGTATTAGTAATAAACCTAGTTGGGCGAGCTTTAATAGCGAAACCGGAAAATTAAGTGGTACGCCACTCAATGCGCAGGTAGGTAGCTACAGTAACATCGTTATAAGTGTTAATGATGCAACAGTGACTCAAAGTTTAGCGCCATTTAATATTACGGTTATTAATACTAATGACGCACCAACAATCACGGGTACGCCGACAGCACAGGTTAATGAAGAAGAGTCGTACAGCTTTACACCAAGTGCACAAGATATGGATGGGGATGCATTAACCTTCAGTATCAGTAATAAGCCAAGTTGGGCTAGCTTTAATAGCGCAACAGGGCAACTTAGTGGCACACCAGTAAGAGAAAATGCAGGTCAATTTACTAATATTGTTATTGCAGTAACTGACGGACAACTTGAAGCACGCTTACCTGCATTTACAGTAACAGTAAATAACACAAATAAAGCCCCAGTGTCGCAAAGTATGATGTTAGATGTTCTTGAAGACGCTTCCATTACTTTTGCTCCAGATGTCTCAGATCTTGATGACGATATACTTACGCTAACAGCCATATCGCAGCCTCAATTTGGTACTTTAAGTAAGCAAGGCAATGTGTTTACGTACTCACCAAATGCGAATTACTTTGGTATTGACAGTTTTACGTACATTGTAAGCGATGGTACAGAACAATCTGCAATCGCTACTGTAAGCTTGAATGTTATTTCAGTGAATGACAGACCGGTTGCAAATCCTGATGTATTCTCATTAGATATAAATGAGGAAAACACGTATTTATTGGATGTATTAGCCAATGATACCGATGCTGATGAACAACCATTGAGTATTATCGGTGCAAGCGCGAGCGTGGGTAGTGTAACAATTGAAAATGGTGTGATTGCATATAAATCGCAAGCGAGTACACAAGGGATTATTCAGATTAGTTACCTGATTGAAGATCCAGATAAAGCAAGAAGTAGAACGACTGCTAAATTAACGTTGAATAAACAAACAGATGATGTGCCAACGATTGAAACACCGGTTGATTTGGATATTAATGCTAAAGGATTGTTCACTAAGGTGGATTTAGGTGTACCGCTTGCTACTGACAATCAAGGTAACCGATTGGCAGTATCACTCGTTGATTCAACGTCACTGTTTACTCCTGGAAGTCATTTGGTCTATTGGCAGGCTTTTGACAGTAATGGGCTTGAAGCAATTGCTACACAGAGCATTAATGTTAATCCGCTTATTTCTTTAAGTAAAGATAGCCAAGTAGCAGAGGATCAAACATATCGCTTTAATGTATTTTTAAATGGCGAGTCACCGACCTATCCAGTAACAATTCCTTATACTGTTTCAGGTACGGCCAACAGTGCTGACCACGATTTAACATCAAGTGAATTAGTTATTGAAAGTGGCGTCCAGGGGCAAGTAAGCTTTACTGTTTTTGCTGACTCAGAAATTGAAGGCAACGAAACAATTATTGTTTCATTAGCGAATACGTTAAATCTGGGTGCGAGATCAACGGTTAATATTACGATTGTTGAAGATAATGTAGCACCTACAATCTCTACATCGATTAAGCAAAATGAGGAAGCTAGATCGCTTGTCGCGATAGGCGAGGAGTTAGTCACTATTACTGGGGTCGCAGAGGATATAAACCCAAGTGATAACGTAACACTAAATTGGTTATCACAAGATGATCAGTTAACTAATACCAGTACAAATGAGGGGGAATTTGTTTTTTCAACACAATCACTTGCTCCGGGTATTTATAAAGTGTCAGTGACGGCTGAAGATGACGGTGAACCAAACTTATCAACAACAAAAGAAATCTATGTTGAAGTAGTGCAGTCTCTTGCTACCCTCGATTCGGGTGATTCTGATGGCGATCTAATACCGGATGACCAAGAAGGCTTTACTGATACTGATAATGACGGCATACCAGATTACCTAGATGCTATTAGTCAATGTAATGTGGTACAAGGTCAAGTCAAAGACAGTGACAAGTTTTTAGTTGAAGGCGAGCCAGGTGTCTGTGTTAGAAAGGGCGTGACTGTTGTACAAAATGTGACAGGAGGGGTTCAATTATTAGAGAGTGAATTACCAGCCGACGCTAACGCATTAAATATTGGTGGAGTATTTGACTTTATTGCGACAGGGCTTCCAAACCCTGGAGATACCTACAGTATTGTATTTCCACAAAGAAAGCCAATCTCACAAAATTCCACTTATAGGAAGTTTAAAGAAGGCCAATGGGTTGATTTTGTATCTACAGCACAGGACCAAATATTATCTGCTGCGGGTGAACCAGGTTATTGCCCACCACCAAGAAGTAGTGAATGGACGCAAGGCCTAGCGGAAGGCGCATGGTGTGTGCAACTACAAATTGTTGACGGTGGTCCAAATGATGATGATGGAAAAGCAAATGGCTCTATTGTAGATCCTGGCGGTGTTGCTGTTGTGCGTACAACGAACCAGTTACCACAAGCAAATCAAGATGAAGTAACGATAGGTGCAGGTGAATCTATTACTATTGATGTGCTAGAAAATGACACAGACATAGATGGAGATGCATTAACACTGACGGGTGCGACGGTTGATTTTGGGCAAGTGAGTATTATTGATAATCAGATACTTTATACTCCGCCTACATCATTTATCGGTATTGCGACCATTGAATACAGCATTACTGATGGACAAGGAGGAACATCTAACAATAATGCTAAGGTTAACTTGGTGGCAAATAATGCACCAACAGCAATATTTGATACAGCTAGCACCACCGATCGCGTATCAATAGAAATTGATGTACTTGGTAATGATACTGATATTGATATGGATGAATTATTTATTATTAGTGCAGCGGCAACTTATGGCACTGTATCAATTAATATTAATGGCACTTTACAATACATGCCAAAGGTAGGTTTTGAAGGTGTTGATACTGTCGACTATACAATTAAAGACAGTAAAGGAGCTAAATCTTCGGCACAAGTTGAAATTACCGTTAGTGCAGTAAAATCAGTTTCTATTAGTAATAAGTCATCGGGAGGAAGTATGGGAGGCGTTGGGTTGTTGCTGATTTCAATGTTGGTATTTAGCCGTCGAAAGTCATTGTTTCCAAGTTTTGCGATAATTACTACAAGTTGCTTAATAAGTGGCAGTGCACTCGCTGATGCATGGTCTTTTGAGGGAACTGTAGGTCAAGCTAAAGCTAAGCATTCTTTGGCAATAACGGACAGTGATGTTAAGACCATTTCAGTTGATGATAAAGATACTAGTTGGTCAGTGGGCGCTTACTATGAGCTAGCTCCTAATTGGGAAGTTGCAATACGGTATATTGATTTAGGGCAAGGACGTGTTGAATTAACAGCGGATACAACAACACCAAATGACCTTCATAATGACTACGCGCGTTATGCTCCAATCTTACCAAAAGGTGTTGCCACGGAAGTCGGTTATTTATTTATGCCTGCTGAATCATTTAGTACTAAGTTGTTTTTGGGGGCTTATCGCCATCAATATAAAATACAAAGTGATATAACCAATGGTGCAACGCTAGAGTCTAAAAAGCATACGACCAAGCTTTATGCGGGTGGTTCAGTTGGGTATTCGATTTATAAAAATACCGAGTTACTACTCAAGTATAGCTACTATAAAGTGTCAAAAAACGATGTAAGTGAGCTATCTGCTGGCGTTAAAGTCCGCTTTTAAAGTCACTCTTAATAAATCAGCGCGCCATTAAGGGGCGCTGATTTTAAGTATTATTCAAAAAGTATCACTAAGTTGTTTTGTTTCTATTGAAGAATCCTGAGTTCGTGGTATGTTTCTCGCAATCAAAAAAATAATAGGAATTCACACATGCCAAAGGCGAGTGATGTTAAAAAAGGTACTGCTATTGATTTTAATGGCCGAGTGCTAGTTGTAAAAGATATTGTGCGCTCTGTGCCGCAAGGCCGTGCTGGTGGCAGTTTATATCGAATGCGTTTATACGATGTAGTAACTGGCAGCAAAGTGGATGAAACATTTAAAGACAGCGATATGCTAACGCTTGCTGATTTAACACGTCGCGAAGCAATGTTGTCGTATATTGATGGCGACGAGTATGTTTTCATGGATAACGAAGATTACACGCCATATAACTTAAATAAAGATGCTATTAGCGAAGAGATTCAATTTGTAAATGAAGAAACCCAAGGTGTGCATGTTATTGTCATTGACGGTGCACCAGTAGGCCTTGATTTACCATCAAGTGTTGAGCTTGTTGTTGAAGAAACCGACCCTTCAATTAAAGGGGCTTCTGCAAGCGCTCGTTCAAAACCTGCACGTATGTCTACAGGCTTAAATATTTCTGTGCCTGAGCATATTTCAACAGGTGACCGTATTCGTATAAATACTGTTGAACATAAATTCATGGGCCGTGCTGAAAAGTAAGTTATAAACTTTAAAAAAGCCGAGCCTTAATTTAGATGGCTCGGCTTTTTTGTATGTAAGAGGTTTATTGCTGTAAATTCGGTAATCCCCCCATTTTTAATGGAGGCTATCTGTAGAATTTCCGTTGTTTAACTTTTCCAGTTTTTGTATGGGTGTTATTCCAC
>NZ_JJNY01000091.1:0-35534 GCF_000690035.1 Pseudoalteromonas sp. S3431 | reverse complement strand
ACAATCTATTGGCACGACTATACGAAAAAAAACTTAAACACCTAATATTAAAAGGTATATTAATTACTAAAAATAAGTTTATACACATTTTTATACACACCTTGTAATCAATAGTAAAACTTCATTACAAAGAAGCTACCACCGAGACTTACATCAAAGATTTGATGAATGAGATTCCTAAAAATAATTTTATAAACAATAACTTGTACCCAACTAAAAAAACAATGATAAAGGTACACTAAAAAAGGAAAGAGCAATGATAAAGTATAAAGTAAATGTGGATAATCAAGAATTTAACGTAACATTGAAGAGTAATAATTCAGATAAAGTAAAACGTCAAAGAGCACAGCTTGAGTCAATTGGACGTTTTTTAAAAAAGCACCCTACTTTATTCCTTACAATAGTGAGTGGATATATATCGATAAGCGGCTTAGCTACACTCTGGATGATTTTTAATAAGGAGAACATAAACCTTTTTGATTACGCCTCAATTTCTGATTTTTTCTTTGGTTTTTTTGCAATAAACCTTGGGCCATTAACTGTGTTAGCAGCTATTGTATTTATCACTATAGCTACGGTTTCCTACTACCATCAACATTGGGTAATGTATTGGCCTATAGTTGTTAGTTATTTAGTATTTGCTCCTATTACAGCACCTTATTTCTTGTACGAATCATATACACAGTGTCCTTCAAAATTTGATAAATACGATGTTGAATACCGGATGCCAGGACTTACACCAGAACCAAACATCACATTAATAGCTAGCCTGTCTAATTATAAAATATTCAAAAAAGGGTATACTAATTATGATACTCCTAGTGCGGATTGTTATATTCCGAAGTCTACTGAAAAAGGTAGAACAAGCGTGATAGCAATAAATGATGGGGCAATAGCCTCAATGAAATTTCACCCAAAGTTCTAGCGGTTCTGTTACTTTTAAAACTAAGTAATCTGTCAACTATTTGAGATTTTTATTATTAACTTACTACTCTACTATTGGCTTTAATATACTTTTCAAATCACTTGCTGTTGATTTGTGGCCTGTAAATTCGCCTTGTGTAATTGGTGGCCCTGCTCCCTGATCTTTATGGCCGTGGGTTTCTAAACTTTGATTTATGTCTTTTACTAGGCTTATTAAATCAAGGAGAACTTGAGCCACGTTTACTGAGCTGTCACCCAACCAAACTGTTTTTCCTTCGACCTTTGCCAATTCGGTTGCTTTGGCGTGTAGGGTTTTGAGTGTGGTTAGGTTCATGTTTTCGGCGGCTTCAATATCTACCTGTTTTTTACTGCCAAGTAATAGCCCTTCTAAAGCTACAATTAAGGCTTTTTCACCTACTACTGTTTTCAGGGCGCCCATGACTTCGGTTATTTGGTTGCCGTCTATTTTTAATGTGTCGTGCGTGGCTATATTGGTATTGCGTTCATGATGATTTTCTAAACAGTTGCGCGATTTTCTTTTTGTGGTATCGCTGGTTTGGGTTATATCGCCATCAGTTGTGGTGTGCCAGTTGCCGTCGCGGCCTTGTATTTTGCTGCGGCTGTTTTGCTGTAGCGTAACATCGGTGCGTTTGTGCTCTGGCACTAAACTTTGCCATGGTAATAAACTGGTGATGACGGGATGGCTGTTTAGGCCATCGATGTATTGTATTAAACACTGCATGCCTGGCATAGGTTCGTTCAAAAAACCATGATCGGATGCTTGCCCTGTGCCGAGTGTTACTTGCTCAAATACAGGCACGAGTAATGGCTCATTTGTGAGCGGGTTTAATAGCTGTACGTCGGCCGCTTTTAGTGGTCTAAATGCGGTGCTGATTGCTGCGGCGCCACTTGGTAGGTCGTATATTTTTTCGATACGTGCAAGTTGCGGCAGGTGTTTACGCTCGCTTAACTCTGGAAAGTAGCGCTGTATTAGGCGTTTAATGGCTTGTTTGACCATCGTATGTGCATCCTGTTATTGATTAAAGTTACTTCGGTAATATGACGCCCGTTTAGCTTTATGCCTGGTCTTAATTTTGGAATGGCGATCAACTCACCGGTAGTTGAGCTTTGGGCTGTTATTGTATGCTCTGGAAAATCGTTTATTGCTGCAAGCGGCCAGCGGGAGTCGTGCCAACTACCGACAAATATTTTGCCATCGGGGCGTTGTTGAAATATAAAATCACTAATGCCCCATGCTTTGCTTATTTGCTTTAGCGCTTCAATACCTGTGCCGCTATGGTAAAACGCGGGTATCGTTTTATTTAAATAGCTGGCGTTTTCAGGTGTCACAAATTCAACACCGAGCTTTGCCAATTCATCAAGCACCGCTTTGATTGTTGCATGGCGAACTGCAAGGGGGGCAGTGAAACTTAATGCGCCGAGTAATTCGCGACAAGTTAAATACCAACGGCCGTTTGCCTGGTGTTTTGATTCGATAACGCCGAGAAAATACGGGACCATATTATCTAGTGTGTAACCTAAATGCAGTTCGACTAATCCGCTTGGCACTTCCTCTGTCACTATTTCAAACTTTGCACGACCAGTGCTGGCTATATCAAGTTGTACGCTTTTAGTAACGACGCTCGTTACTGGTTTACCCCCAATTGTTAGCGTATCAGATAGGCGAGTACTCATGGCCCCTCCACCGCTGCAAATTTACTTTGTACATCGTTATTTGAAGTGACCGCTTGCGACTGTGCATTTTGGTTTGCTGTACCGTCTAGCTGTTGTTGCTCACGCTCTGATACGGACTGTACTTCAATAAGTTTAAAGGTGATTTGCCACGCGCGCTTTTCTTCAAGTTCTACTGCCTTTACCTCGCCATCAAATTTGGCTTTACGTATTTTATAAGCCTCTGCCAATGCATTATTAATTGTGTAAATAATACGGGCGCCGTTTTCATCAAGTGCTTTCGCTTTGCTAATAAGCAATGCTAAAGCCCCCTCTTCATTAAGCGGTATTTTAGTGCTCACAGTTAATATGCCAGGCTTAACACCTTGATCGCTAATGAGCGCAAAACTTCCCATGCCTGACATATCGCCGCCGGCTAATTTAATACCAGCATTGACCCGCGTTTCATATCCGGGGATATTCCAGCCATCTAACGATATGCTCATAACACCTCTTTAATATGATTAAGCTCGCTTGGTTCGCCAACAAATAAACACATCGCCCAATAGTTATGCTCATTGCCTTTGCTAGCAACTGAGTCAGCTAGCTGCTTTGCTGTGCCGGCTGTTATTAATTGCATATCGACCCCGCTACTTTGAGCAGTAAATTGCGCCTGATTTAGTCGCTCGTCGCGTGCTGTTTTTAGCTCAACGGTTTGAGTCAATGCATCGTCAATGGTGTTTATTAATTGCTTGCCACTGTCGTTTACAGTAGCAATTTCGTCCGCTATTTGTTGCTCACGTATTGGCGTTAAGTTTTGCAATGTGTTTATTTGCCATTCGATACTTTGGCCGTCATAGGTTACGAGCTGAGTTTGCTCTAGTGCACTTTGACTTTGGCCGTATTGAGCACAGCTAATAAACTCAGGTATTGGGCAATATTCGTTTATCATGCTGAGCTTGCTAGCCAGTGCGGCAGGGTCATTTGCGCTAACAGATAAGAGCAGCGCGCTATATTGTGCTGGCTTATCTGTGCGTGAGCCGTCTTTTATTGCCGATGCAAGTAACTGCGCGCCCATTTGCATTGAGCAAGGGGCGGCTGTTTGGTGATAACAAAGCGCAACGTTATGCATTTTCAGGCAATGGGTAACGGGCTTTTATTTCAGCTACTTTATCTTGCCACTTTTGATGTGACTCAGCTGTGCTATCAAATTGTGACTCCATAAATAACGGATCAGATTCTGCTTTGTATGCAGCTTGGCGTTTTGCTGTATTTTGGCTCAGTTCATAGTGCTGCTGATTTAAAACCGATTCGATTTGCTCTGCATCCATGCCTAAGTTTTGCATGTACACACCCGTTGTATTGCTGTGGCTTACGCCTTTATATATGTATGAAAACATAGTTGTTCCTTTTAATATTTTGATAAGCGCGATATAAAATCGCGCATGCGCGAGTTCAATTTTAATAATCAATTACGCAAAGAAAGCGGGACGAAAACCGATGCTACTAATAGCCGATGTCCGCGCATTACTCAAACCAAGAGCCCCTAGCCCTGCACCGGAACCATTGAGCCAAAGTCCACCACGTAATGGAAATCTATTACCGTAGTTTCTACAATAGATTGCCCCCGATACTGTTGTAGTTGATTCTGATTCAATCAATAACCTGCGTAAAACCTCCGCTTTTTGATAAGTCTCTGATTTTATAATTGCGGCAAAGTGGCTATTGTCTAGGTATGGATTATTACTATTATCATCGCCTAGCGGGCCATTTCTGTTTGTGATTCGGCTATTTAATATTGGAGAGCCTGCATTAACAGTACCTCCCGTGTTATCTACAGGTGAATCAAAATAAGCTGCATGCCTAATCCAATTCTCTTCTACAATTTCTGGGTTGTTATCTAACGTAGTGATCACTTGGCCTTCACTTAGCATCATTTGATCTAGCCACTCCCACACGTTACCTACTAGGTCTTGAATGCCCCACTCTGTGTGGTCGTGCGACCATGTTGCTGGGCCTTTACCTGTGTCAGTTCTGGCAAGTCCTGATGTATCTCCGGGTAAACCATTATCTGACCGACGAGCTGTTTCTAATTTGTTTTCATGGCTTCGGCCATAATTTGTGTTACCGCGCGGCACAGTGTCGTTAGCTAGTGACCATAGCGCGATTGCTGCCCATTCATGGATGCTCATCATATGCCAGCCTTCACCTTTGTTGTTACACAGTGCTTTTGCTACATCATAATTAACTGATGTACGTGGTTGCACACCACCAATTACGCTACAGCCGCCATTGGCGCCTGATGATGCTAGGTATTTTGCAATTAGCACTTCTCCCATTTGCTCGCCGTTGCGTTGGAACATGGTTGGCGTGCCTGTGCCTAGCATTAAGTCAACGCCCAAACGATCAAGAATGGCTTGGTTAATGTCTTCGTAGTTAAAACGCGGGATACGCACCATTACATTTGGGTTTCCCTGATCATCAATTACTATAGTGTTACGCCCACCTGATGCATCTTCAATTGCTTTTCGATAGCCGGCTGATGCAACGATTGCTAGCTCTGCTGAATTTTCAGCTACTTGCTTGTCTAACTCGTTTTTTTTACCTGCGTAATCGCTGGCTAGTTGCGCTGTTTTATTATCGATTTCTGCAGCTTTGCTTTCTATCGCCGTGACTACGCGGTCTGCCGCGCTTACAATTTCATTTATTTGGTCAATACTCATCATAGTTCCTTAGTAAATACGGTAAAATCTGACATCAAGAAAAAATTACGCAACGTGCGGTACATGTTGTTTACCTGCGCGGTTGCTGTTGTGGTTGACAATGCGTTTAGCGCATCAATTTGTGGGCTGTAATCGAACATCCAAGACTGTGCGGGAATGGTGATCCGCGCTAATGCCGCAGCAGCTGCAAACTTCAATACAAACGAGCGGTTATGTACATTGTTTACGCCCTGGCGCTTGCGTTGTAATGGCAAGTAATCAATCGCTAGCAAAGTACCGTCTTCTGTTACTAACCCAATCCAGTTGTAGTCGAAGTCGCCTATCTCTTGCTCTAACACAACAGCCCAAGCAACCGTGTTTGAGTCAACATAACCAGACACATCAATATTGCGACGGTGCACAATTTGTAAATTACTGGGCATTTTTTCGTTTGGGTTGCGCTCTGCGCTTTCATTTAAATTAGGAATGTTTGCTAACACTAATTCTTTAACATCGAGCCCTGAGTTTTGCAGCGCGCGGGTTGTGATGTAACTTTTGCCGGCGTTGGTCATAATGCCGGTGATCGCTTGGGTCATAATGGCTCCTTGGCGATACTTACACCGCCCTCTTTACTTAAAAATCCATAGTGATGATGTGCGGCAATTACATGCTGTACATCGGTGGTGATTGCTTGGTGGTCTGTATTACTAACAAGGTTGTCGCACCCTAAAAATTGATACAGCTGCTCGAATGGCAATACGTGTTTTACATCGTGCGTAACTGCATACAGTGGCGCTTCGCAGCTTTCATTTTGCAAATTAGTAAAACCATAACTGTATTGTTGCTGTGCTTTATTTTGTGCCGCTAAATGCAGTGGGTGATCAATATGGCAGCTATCCCACTGCACATGCGTTAATCCTAAGCTCAGTGATACATCAGCTTTGTTATGCACGGTTAATTCGTAGCGTCGGCATGTACGGCCGTAGAGCTGTATTAGCTCAGGGAGTAAATCTGTATTACCTGCAAGCGTTGAGTCAGACATATCAATTGCAATAATGTCCCAATCCCGCCCATCGATGCGCTCACGCACGTTAAGTACTTCTAGCCCTAAGCGGTCGAAAATACTTCTTACGGATGCCATTTCGCCAGCGTCAATAGTATTAACCAATGCATGCTGTACACGCTTGCGGTATAGCTCGATTGGCTCATCATCTAAGCGGTTTGTTAAGCGCTCCCATGCCAGAAACCCTAATACAGGCTCTTCATTTTTTAACTCGTCTTTTTGGTTCACTGCCCACATAACATAGTCGCGCGATTGCTCCCAGTAGCCTGTGGCCGCTTTTACAAGTTTTTCGGCGTAGCCTTTGTTTAACCAAGTGGCGATTTCGTTAGCCATTTGCCACCTCGTTAACGGTTAATGATGTAAGTACCGGTAACCAGTTGGCGGCGGTTATGTCGTCAATATCAAACTTGATTGATTGCAGTTCACTAAATTGTTCATGACACTGTGTTATTAGTTGGCTAATACTGAACACAGTTTGATGCGTTACGCGTGTGGGTGCATACGCTGCATTTTGACGAAATGCGGCTTGTATAAACGTGGTTAAGTCGTCTTGAATAGCGTGGCTGTTGTCATGTAACTTATAGGTTGCGGTGATATCAAACCCGTTGGTTGCCATAGCGTAAACCATAAAGTCATCCCCTAAACCATGGTGGCCTGCGGTACGAATATGTTGGTTAATAGCACTCAATAGTGCTGTTGGTACAGGGCCAACATCTAAGTAAATATACGCATTAGCCGTGCCTGGTCCACGTGGTGCATTGGTTAGTATTTCAATGTTATCTATTGGTACAGCAAAGCTAGCAATAATTTGTTTGTAAACAGCATTGATATGCCAGCGGGAAGCAGTACCAAATACGTTACGAATGCGTAGGCGATAATGCTCAGTGTCTTCATCATCAGAGCCTGGCTTAATTAACCAATCATCGTTGTTGGTTACGGTGATCCCTTCTTGTTGCTCAGTAAAGTATCGGTAAGCCTCTGCGGGTAAGTTATAAGCTGCACCGGTTTCATAGGCTTCAGCCAATGCATACGCAGTGCGTTGCCCTTGTTGAAAATACACATCCTGTAAAAGTATAAGCTTATACACTTTATCGCCTAGCACATCGGTTACCACTGCGGTTCCTGCCACAATGGAACTTTCGCCCTCGTCGCTTTCGCGTGTAAACGTTAATAATCCCTGTGCTTTTACGCCCGCTTGAATAAACACATTACGTGCAGGGCCATGGCGTTCAATCAGTGCAACTCGGCTTGCTGTCATAATGAATAAGTCAGGCATTAGCTGCGTTGCTAGCCAATTAAACAGCTGCACGACTGGCTTTGTTAGCAACGCTTCAACGGTTCGCCAAAATGGGCCAAAGGGTGAATTGTTGGCAACTTGTATGTTTTGCTCTTTTAACTGTGCTTGCCACTGCGCTTGCGCTGTTTGCTCATCCATTGGCAAACCTGCATTTTGCATTAGGGTTTTAAAATCCACTTTGTAGGCTCCCGTATTGGCGCGTTTGCGCGGTGATACTTAATGTGCCGTCGTCATTTCGGTACACTTTTATAGTGCCAGGCTTAATCCGATTGTCTTGCTCGGTTAGTAATTCGAGCTCGGTTAAAATGGGCGCAATGCCGTTTTTATTGCGCAGGCCAATCAGCTTTATGAGTAAACCGCTTTCTAAAATTCGATGCTTTATATCTTGCGCCACCACATTCGATTTACTTAATGTACTGGGTGTCAGCGAGTCATTAAGTACAAAATCATTATCCTCAACGGCTAAATCTATGTGCAGTGCAATATCAAAGTTCATCAGCTTGCTAGCTCCATCATTTGTTCAAAGCTTTGCGCTAAGTCGTCAGATTTAATCGTTAAGTTGTCTATGTGCACACGCTTGCTGTTATCGCTCTCGCTTGAACTGCTCTGGCTGGTGCTGCTCGTTAGGCTTTGTAAAAACGCTGATTTTTGTACTTTGGCTTTATAGCTATTCGTGTGTTGTTGCTCAGTATTTAACGGCTCAACGCTGTACGCGTTCGCTGTGTTAGTAATTGCCTGATCTGTTTTGACCATTGGCAATCGTTGTAATGGCGCTGCACCTTGATTAAAGCGGGCGAGTTGTTCATATTTTTGACTATAAACAGGTGAATTAGCCGCGTTAGTAAAATGATTAGCTGTGCGTGTATTGCCATTTCCTATCGCTGATTGTGTTACGAACTGTGTTGATTGTGCATTGTGGCCAACATCGTTATGTGTAGCTGGGCTGCTTTGTAATACTGAGTTAGTAGCGCTGTTATTGATGTTGCCCGTTGTTGAATAAGCAGCATCGTTTGCAGTCATGGTTACTGCACTGGTTTGTGCCAAAACCTTATTTGTTTGGTTTGTAGCAATACTATTTTGTAATACTGGGTTAACTACACTATGCGTTGTTGCGCTAGCAAAAAAAGCAGCATCGTTTGCTGAAGCATTGTTATTAATAGCGGTGTTTACAGGCGCGGTATTGGTTAATCTATTCGCCACAGTTGAACTTACATAGCGGTTATTTAATGTGTTCGTTTGTGCCAACGCGCTATTTGTTTGCTCAATGACATTACTGCTTTGCAATGTTGAGTTAATAGCATTGTTAGTTTGACCTTTGTTTAACTGCGTTCGATTCAAATACGTAACATCATTCACCGCACCATAGTTAGTGCTGGCTTTATTGCCTGGTACTTGGGCGGCTTTGTTGATCACAGCTTGGCCGTAGTCGCGGCTGAACGCTTGATCTGCATTTTGCATGACTAAATTGCTAGGCTGAGCACGGTTAATGTTTTCGTGTGTTGAGGTCGCTTCTGTTTTTATTTTTGCCTCGGTATCGTCAAGCAGGCCGAGCTTTTCGAGCACCCATTTTACGCTATCAATCACCCCATTAAAGGCCGCTTTCACACTATCAAACACCGCCATTAATACTTTTCCCCATGCGGTATTTTGAAACGCAGCCACTAAGTCATCCCAGTAATAGATAAGCGCACCAACCGCCGCGATGAGCGCAATAACACCCGCTACTACCCACGTAATTGGGTTTGCCCAAAGCGCTGCATTAAACAACCATGTAGCCGCTTGGCCTGCGAGCATAACTGCTTTAAATGTACCCATGGCAATGGCCGCCGCGCCCATCGTTGTAATGAGTGATAAAAAACCCAATACACGTAACGCAATAAGTGCGCCTTGCCATAATTTAGTTATCACTGTTAAACCCATTGTGAGCGCACCACTTGTTATCAGCGCCATTTTGTAAAGGCCCATCATGAACATGACCACTCCATAAATAGAGATAAGCGCCACAATGCCCACTACAAGTGTTGCAATCACACTGGATAAAATCGGAAAGCGCTCAGTTAACGAAACGATATAAGCAAAGCCGGCGGCGAGCATTTCAACGAACGGCTCAACCACAGGTAACAAACGCTGGCCTAGTGCTATGGATGCAGCATTAAATGATCCACTTAATTTGTTCCATGGCGTTCTCATATCGTCTGCCATTTTTGCAACGTTTGCCATACCGCTTACGCTGCCTAAGTCTTGAACCTGATTGTTTAGCCCATCAATATCAGTTATTAATAGTTTAATTAATGATGATGCTTCAGCTGATCCGAACGCGGTTGCTATTGCATCAATGTCCGCTTGCTTAGTTAATCCTTTTGTTTTTTCATTTATTTTTTGAAGTATATCTACCATCGGTAATAGCTTGCCCGAGCTATCTGTAAAATCTAAATCGAGTGCTTTTTGAGCTTTACCTGCTCCAGCTTCAAATGCTTTATATTTTGTTGCTGATTCACTACCACTCATAGTCGATTGCAAACGCCCCATTACTGCGATTTGTTCTGCCAGTGGCGCAGACGATGAGGCTCCCAAAGCACTGAACGCGGAAGCCATTTCTTTACCGTCAGTTTTATAATCAGTTACTGCCTTAGCGGTAATGCCTGCTATATCTTCCGCCCACTTTACTTTGCCCATTTTGTCGGCTGTTGATTTAAATACGCCGTACATCGTTCCCATGTAGTCGGTCACTGTTGCGGCATCAGCTTTAGTGGCTTTGGCTAAGGTGTTTGATATTTCGGTAACTTTTGATAGTTCGTCGCCTGTAATTCCTGACATTGCTGATTGAATGTCGTAGGCACTGCGAACAAAGTCGGATGCGTTGCCGCCAAAGTTAGCGGTAAACTCTAATGAAGTTTTGTTTAATTTTTGTAATGATTCGTCAACTACGCCAAGCGACTTCACTTCACCTAATGCGGCGGCCTGATCTATTGCTGGCGCAAGCGAACGGGCAAGCGCATAACCACCTGCTACGGCTGTGGCTGCGCCGCGCATCATTTGATCTTGTGCGGCGGCGGTTTGCTGGCTCAGCTGATTAATTTTAGCCATCACTTTATTAACCGGACCCGTCACCTTATCGATGATCCCGATTGAATAAGTAAGCTTGTCTAATTTGCTGAGTGTTGCCATTAATTACTCGCCGCCTAATGCTGTGCAAATGCCGTTATTTACGGCTGTTACAAAGTTTTCTTGCTGTGATGTTTCAAGGTAAAGCGCCTGTGCCAAGCTCTCATCAGTTACTGGTTGGTTGCCAAAATACTTAGCGTGGTATGCCAGTAACTGATCGAGCCTGCTTTTGCCTATTTGCTTGGCTCGGCTTTCGATTTTTTTACCGTAAAATTAAACTCGGGTTGGTATTCTTCAACAATGGCACCCACTAAAAACAACGCGGCACCCGGTTGCTGTACCAGCTCTTTGAGCTTTTTAGCGTCGGCTTCAACCACTGTGTTTAATAAAAAGTTAGTTGCCGGCTGCACCTTGTTATTTGGCTGAGTCGAGTTAATGTATTTGTTGTAGTCGGCGCCATTTACATTAAATGTGATTTCGCCAACGGGGGTTTCTAATGTGATTTTTTTCTCAAACGCCATGATCAATACTCTCTTTAATATCTGCTTGTTCTAGCAGTGTGTAGGTAAAATAAGGGCCGTACTTGGCTGCTGATTGCTCGCACAAAGCAATAAATTCATCAAAGTCATTGGGATTTGCAAACACCTGACAACCGGCAGACCATTTATCAACTTGGGTTGATGTGGTTTTGCTGTTTGCACGGTGGCAATTAATACCAAAGTAACCTTGTTGTAGCTCTGCTTGGGGTGTGACGTCCGTGTCTAACTCGGTGTCTTTGTTGTTGTCACGTAGAACAACAACCGGTTTATGCTGTACAAGGGCGCGATACTTGCCCTGGTGATAACCCAACGTCCATAAGCTTTTATGCTGCCCTGCAACTAGCACCGCTGTGCCGTCTATGTTCATTGGGTTTTTACGCCAGTAAATACCGGCATCTGTTGTGGCTTTATACTGCTTTAACTGCCATTCGCTGTTTTGCTGATACAACACACAAATTGCATCGTTAAACGTGTTGGCACGGGTGTTTGTATGGCGAATGCCTATAATGTTTAGGTTTAATTCACCCTCAAATACTTTATGCCCACATGCTTGCAGGGTGCTTAGTAATGTTGTGGCAGTTAGTGTGCGAATGGCTTTAGTCATTACAAATCTCTCACTTCATCGTCAGTTAGGTATGGCACACCGTTAATTTTGACAAAATCAGGGCTAGTAATCGGACACTTGATTGATGTGGTGTCTTCTTCGCCACCATCGGCTTTAATGTTTAAAATTTCGTCCAGCTGCGGCAGGCAACCAAACGCTTCAACGTTCTTTTTACCTGCAGCTACTTCTGCATTAAACGCAATATCAAACGGTTCAATACCTTTCCAACTGCCTGCTTTTTCAGCTTGCGATTGCACGATTAACCAATTTTCATGATCAAGCTTTAGTGTTACTTCGCCTTCAACATCGCCATCAATAAAGCCCTTTGGAATACCGCGCACTTTTTTAACGGTGCGCCCATCAGTAATTTTGCAAGTCGCTTCCATAACATGAACCATCGAATCACCAATGAAGATATCGAAGTCTTTACCGCCTAGTACTTTTTGCATGTTTGCGCTCCTACTCTGCGTTATCTAACATGATCCCAACAATGATGGTGTTGGGTGAATCGATTGGTTTAACTTTAAGTACGACTTGTAAGGTGGTCGCATTCATAAACGTTAGGTTGATACTGTCGTCTTTTGGTGCGCGAATTAAACCAGGGAACTTATCGGCACCAATATTGATAGAGCGTGCCATGTCGCGCAGCGGTTTACCCATAATGCGTTTACCAAATTCAATCCCGGTGCTGCTGTTGTTTAAGCGACGATTTTTAACGTTTTGAATTCCAATAATGCGCACAGCACGTGCAGCCATATCAACAATGCGGCCAATTTCAATTTTTTGAAAATCACCGCCTTCAGCGTCCAGCATGTTTACATCGCCAAAATACGTACCATCAAAATCAGCATAAAACTGTGTACAACTAAAACGCAGCGCATCAAGTGCCGCCGTGGTTGAGTTGGTTAAGGGGTTGCCGGCGGCATCTTCTGGGTGTGGCATCAATGACATTGCACCCGTAAGCACACGCATTGGGCTATCAGCAATAGTGACTGCGCTTTTACATAAACGCCCTGTTACTGCACCTAGTTCGTCACCGAATAAAAGCGGGATAACAGCCACACGATCGCCTACTACGCCATCGGTTAACGGTTGTAATGAAGTCACTAAATCAGGCCAACTTTGCTCAGCCGTTAAGCCAGGTGCTGCAAGTAAAAAGCGAACACGACGAGCAAGGCTCGATAAAATTTCAAGCGCTTTGGCTTGGTAGCTTTCAATGTCGGCTTTGCCTGTAACTGGCGTACAAATAACAATAATTTCAGGGCTAACATCCTGATCCATTGCTTTATCAATAAGGGCCATTACGTTATCGCCTGCGCCATGCGGGATGGCATAACCACTCACTAAGTCATCACCGTTGCGTTGCCATGCTTTTACTTGTGTTTTTAGTGGGGAGTCGGCGGCGCCGAACTCAACATCAAAATCACTTTGTGCATTAATAGATAAAATTTTGCCGTTGTTCTCACTCGCTTGACCGATAAACAACACACTGCGTTCAATCTGTTTCGTAGCGCCACTGCCTGTTTGTATGGCGGCAACGGTTACTTTACCTTGTGCCATGATCGTTCCTTTTGCTTTGCGCTACGCAACGTGCATAGCCTGGTTTAAAATAAAATTCATTTGCTGCTTTTCTTCGCCCTGCGTTTGCCCTAAAAATGAGCGGGCCGGCAAGTCAATTTGCCATGTACTCTTACTTGAGCTGCCCTTTAAATCGCGAAGTAAAAACCCTGCTTGGTTAATGCTTAAATTCTCTGTTATCCATTTAATACTTGGGCGTTTACTGCCCTTGCCTTTACGACGCGGTATTTTGTAACCCTCGGCTATTAATGCCCTGGCTAAATTTCGCGTGGCTGGCCTTTCTTTATTTTGAGCCGCTTTACCTTTTGGCTTGCCTGCATCTAGGCTTATGCCCTCTTGGTGGGCACGGGCTATTTTTCCACTGTTGCCCCCTGAAAAATAAACACTGGCGTCGTTTGCACTGTGGCGAACCTTCATAAACTTTTTAAGCTTGGTGAGCATTTTCTTTTTTTTACCACTTGCTCTGCCTTGCCATGTTTTGCCTGCTAAATCTGTTTGCTTGGTGATCCG
This sequence comes from Pseudoalteromonas sp. S3431, assembly GCF_000690035.1. Lineage (NCBI taxonomy): Bacteria > Pseudomonadati > Pseudomonadota > Gammaproteobacteria > Alteromonadales > Pseudoalteromonadaceae > Pseudoalteromonas > Pseudoalteromonas sp. S3431. The sequence continues at coordinate 21,541 of NZ_JJNY01000091.1, read as the reverse complement.
CTCTTTACTGCTTTTATTCGTTGTTCGAATAACACGACGTAATATATTGCGCCGCTTATTAGGCTTGAGCTGTAAAAACGCTAATTGTTCTTTGCTGCGCCCTTCGTCAAATTTAACGTTAAGCACGGCTTACAGTGCCTTGCAGTAAAAATGATTCAGCAACCCATAGGCTTTGCTCGCCAAAGTCGTAACGGTTACCGTTTAACTCAAAAGGGCCGTTGTCTGTTTGTATTAGTTCTATGTCTTCACACAGCTGGTTAATAGTCAGCTCGACTTCATTGCTGTTGTCGTCGTTTACATCGGCGCTAAATTCAATGTCGGTGCTGTCATAACGCCCGCCGTTGTTTTGCAACCAAAACGATGCAAAGGCACAAATTAACGCAGCCGGCGCAAAGCATGGATTAATGCTGATCACACCTGAGTAATAAAACCTCGCTGCCAATAACCCGTTACCATTCATTGTTTTACTACTTGGCTCTATGCGCCCGCCTTCTATCCAGCTATCAAACTGGGTATTAAGCGCCAACTTATGGCCTTGGTACTCAACACTCACTAAATGCTGTTTAAGCTTTTCAATTTTGCTTTGGCTCATAACAGCTCTACCGATAAATTAGGGCTTAGTGCTTGCAGTAAGCGCATAGCGTTTATGCTTTCGCGTTGCCAGTGTTCAAAGTTATCAATGGCTGATTGCGACTGTGCTGTTGCGTTTTCACGGTGTGTACTGCCAAGCTTAGATACCAATAAATTAGCTTTGGCTTTGCTATACACTGCATCGTTATAAAAAATTATTTGTTGTGCGTTTAATGGTGTGCCGTTAGTAAGCACAGCGCTTACTAGTTCTTGGTTTACCTCGGTCTGTGCACGCTTTAGCTTTTCAACAAGCAGCTCACTTTTACTGGCGTATTCTTGGGCAACGGCGTAGTGCTCTATAAAATAAGCCGTGCTTAATGTCGGGTAATAGCCATTGCCTGGCACATCAACATTAATGCTTTGTAAATCTGCTTGTGGCATACCGCTTAAATTCATATTGCACCTGTAAAAACACACACATTAAATTGGGTGCGGGCGCCACTTAGTCACACTGGCGACATAATTAATACTCGCACTGTGCTAAGTTGCCCGCTGGCGTTGGAGCTGTTACTCGCTAACCGTTGCTTTTAATTGCTTTGCTAGCTTATCTACTAAACCTTTAACTCCTGCTTTGTCGTTAATGGCTTGGGCGTGCTCTGCAAATAACAGAGCATTACCATAGTTGTGCTGGGCTGCATCAACCTTGGCAGCAATGGCGTACAATTTACCGCCCACCACTTCAAGGCCGTTCCAGTCTTGGTTTTTTACGGTATTGATTAAGCCACGCAGTACATAGCTAATATCAAATAAGCCTTGCTGCTTTGATTCTGTTAGGTAGTAATTAGCGTCATCGTAGAGTTGGTCGATAACGAATGCAGGCCAATGTTTGGTATTAAATACCGTTGGCAGTGGTTGCTTTTGCTCAATCATAAACGGCAGGAGTTCTAGCGCTGCATCCCAGCGTTTTAAGTCAACCAACCAAATAAACACCCATGCTAAAACCGTGTTCGGGTGGCACTGGCCGCTTAGTCGATATTGATTGATATACCCTAAATAGTCTTGGCGTTCTAACGCTTCAGACTTGTAAGTTGCTTTATCTGCTATATCAGTAAATGTTTTTAATTGAGCTAAGTCAGATTCGATGGCTGCTGCATAAAGCTGGTACTCGGTTTGCTTAGTGATAGTGGTTGGCGCATGGGTACTCGTGGCTGTTGCCGCGACCGTTGGCGCTTTTTTGTCAGTGCTTGCTGGTACGCTGCCTGCTGCTTTGGCTAATGATTTTTTGACTAAGCTCATTTAAAAACACTCTTTAATGTGGTTAAAAAGACCGGCTTGAAAATTGGATTAAACAAGCCGGCCAAATGGGAATTTACCGAAAATTTAAACCCAGGCGCTACCGTCTGAATTTGGTAACTTGATACTGGTAGACTCGAAATACATGACTTTTTCAAGGTCTTCTACGTAGTAGCAATCGTTTCGTGATAGGTAGTCTTCAACGCGTTTTTTCTTGGCGTTGTTTTCTACACTGGTACGTGTTGATCCCGTTTGTACGTAGTGACTTAAGTTGTCAAAGCTGGTGACTAAAATGCCACGAGCAGGGAAAAAAGGGATTTTGTATGTCATTAAACCGCCATAGGTCTCAATCACCTGTTGCAGCTCAATCTTGGTTTTTTCACTTGGGGTATGTGCTTGCTTGGCGTATAGCTTGTTTTTGTCTTGCGCTAAAAGCTCGTCGCCAATAATAGCTACCATGTTTGCACGTTTGTGCTCTGGAATACCTTGCAATGCATCGTGCACCGCTTGGTCTAGGTTTTCGTAATCGCCGCCTTTACCAATACGAATTTCGCCAGCGGTTGCGCCTTCACTAATTGCGCGCTCGGGTGCATCGCGGCGAATTAGTTGTAGCCAGCCAATGTTTACATCGTTCATCATTGGATAGGCTGTAATATCTGTGGTATCAGCTACGCGCGTACCATTCCAACCAATTTTAATAATGTCGAGCGCAATAGCCTGGCGTACGTGATTACGATAACGATTATGAAAATCAGGGAACTTAGACCACTGATCCATTTTTACCCATGTGATATGAATGTCGCATTCTGTTGGGTAACAACGGTATTCACGTTTATCGAGCTTTGATACATCACGGGTTTTACGCTCTTTGGTGTTGTCAGTTTCAACGCCTGCACGACCTGTAACGCCACCGTCTACACTCATGATCACTGACTGACCAACTAAGTCGTCTACCGGTACGGTGTTGATCATCTGTAAAAATTCAGCCGATTCATAAACAGCATCATATAAGCGCTGCTCGGTTGTAGGCTCAACGTTGAATTGCTCACTCATTGATGTAACGCCGTAATTAACGGCCATGCCAGCCATAATGGCGACAAATAATTCTCTAGTTCTGGTTTTCATATTCTTTCCTGCGTTTAGCTAAGTTAAGTTAGAGTGAATGCAATTACAGACAGTTGCTGTATTTACCCTCTTCGCCTTCGGGTTCTTCGTCGGCGTCAGTGGTATCACCCGCAGGTGCTTTCAACGCTTTGGTAAACTTATCGTTTAGTTCGTCCAATGCTGTTTTTGTTTTTAATAGCTCTTCTTTTACTAGAGCTAATTCAGTGTTTTCATCATCAGCTGGCGGCGTTTCTTCACCTTCCACTTTTGTGGTTGAAAACGAATCAAGCTTTGTGGCAAGCCCATCTAGTTTTTTAGCAAACTCACTAAGCGGTGTGCCCAGCGCATCTTTTAAGGCTGTGGCTAATTGTGTTTCGTTCATGTCGGGTTCTTCCTTTGCGAATAGTCGTTTAAAAAATGGTTTTTTAGGTGCGGCGTCGATAGGCTCACATGATCCTAAATCAACTTTTAATAAAGAGACGTCCGTGTCATCTGCCTTACTCTTACTACTGAAATGGATACGGTCGGTATAGCAACTGGCTGGGTAGTCGGTCACTGCTAAACCGGTTAGGTAGGTTTTGCCTGTGCCCATAAAATCGCGGCTAATTTCGATACTAAAATAAACGGCTTGATCTGCTTTGTTCAGCTCTACAAACCCTTGATTGGGCGCAAGCACTGCGTATAAGCACACAACGCCCTCTTCGTTTTCATAGGCTGCAACGCTTTCTACATCGCCCAACATGCCGGGAATATCTACGTTATGAAGATTTTTAGCGGCCCAGCCCGACCAGTTAAATTCGTGATCAACATTAATACGTGCACCGTATTTACGCGGGTTATAGGTTTCTACAATGTCGGCTACGTCTTGCTCTGATATTTCGCGGCCGTCAACGGTCATACCTACAGCGGCAATCGATAACGGTTTAGTACGTAGTTGACCTGGCATAAACAACCCTTTTTAAATATGTGCAAATTAAGCGTATTGCTTTAAAGTGATTGCAGTTTGCACCCTCTTTTTATTCCTTTCCAACGGTTTAACTTTTTGAAATTCCTATATTTAACTTTTAGGAATGGCTAGGTTTTTGACTGACAGATTAAGCGTTTTATAACGAATACACTGCCGCTATGGATTAATAAAAGCGGCGCAATAGATGGCGAACTACGGACCAGAGATACGCAAAAAAGCACAAGATTTGTATGTTGTTGAGGGCTACACGGTGGACGAAATAGCCGAGCTTGACGACATGCCCAGTGCGCGTAGCATTCGCCGTTGGTCGGAGGCTGGCAAGTGGGAGGACATGTGCCCAAGTTATAACGCCGAAATGGCCTTTAGCAAACGCATTAATGTACTGGCCGATAAAGACGATAAAACCGATGCTGACTATAAAGAGCTCGACTTTTGCACGCGCCAGTTGTGCGCACTTAATAAAAGTAAATTAGCCCCAGCCCCAAAACAGCGCGCAAGTAATGACGATCCCGCCAACAATAACAGCAGCAACAGTCATAACGGCAATGACAAAAAATCGAAGAAGAAAAAGAAAAACGATTGCTCTGGCATTACCCTTGAAATGCTCAACGAGCTTAAAGACACATTACTTTATCCTCACCAAAAACATTGGTTTGATAACCAAGACCACCGCACCCGTTTTATATTAAAACCACGCCAAATTGGCGCTACATTTTATTTTGCATTCGAAGCGTTTTACGATGCTGTGGTAAATGGGCGCAATAAAATATTTATATCGGCGAGCCGCGACCAGGCCGAAGTATTTAAAGCCAATATTGTGGCGTTGGTGCGTGAGCATTTTAATGTTGAATTAAGTGGCTCACCCATGGTGCTTAATTTAGCCGGCGGTAAAACGGTTAAACTAATATTTAAATCAACTAATGCCCGTACTGCACAATCTGAGTCCGGCGATTTATATATTGATGAAGTGTTTTGGATACCTAAATATAAGTCGCTGCGCGGTTTGGCGCAGGCTATGGCAACGCATAAACATTTACGAATAACGTATTTTAGTACGCCATCGGTTACCAGCCACGAAGCCTACGACCATTGGAACGGTAAATGGTACCGCAAAACAAAAGCGTGTAACGATCCCGAATTTGCTATTGATGTAAGCCATAAAAACTTAAAAAACGGTCAGTTGTGTGACGACGGTATTTGGCGTCAAATGCTCACGGTTTACGATGTAGTAACCAGTGGTTTTGACCGCATTGATATTGGCGTACTTGAAAACGAATACAGCGTAGATGAGTTTAATAACTTGTTTATGTGTAAGTTTATTGATGATGCACACAGTGCATTTAACCTTAAACAGCTTATGAACTGCGTGGGCGACTCGACCAAGTGGACCGACTTTGATTTAGCCTACGAGCGCCCATTTGGTCTGCGCCCTGTTGTAATTGGTTTTGACCCTGCCCGCTTTGGCGATAAAGCCAGTGTTGCCATTTTAAGTGCACCCATGAAGCCAGGCGAAAAGTTTTTACTGCTAGAAGCACTTGATTTAAGCGGCAACGACTTTGAAGCCATGGCAAACGAGATAAAACACCTCACCGAAAAATACAACGTTGTGCATATTGGCGTAGACACTACTGGCATTGGTTATGGCGTGTGGGAGCTTATTACTAAGTTTTACCCCAATGCCGAGCCGATTCATTACAACCCCATCATTAAAAACCGCATGGTTATTAAAGCCATTAACGTTATTCAAAACCGCCGCTTTGAGTTTGACCAGGACGCGGTAAATATTGCCAGCTCGTTCATTAATATTCGCCGTAAAGTGGTGGGCGACCAAATCACCTATGCCACAAACCGCACAGCCACAACAGGCCATGCCGATATTGCGTGGGCAATTATGCACGCTATGTTATTTGAACCACTCGACGGTAACGCCCATAGCCGTCAAACATCTGTAGGAATTGCAGCTTAATGAGTAAACCACGATTACAAGTAAGTAACGGCCAAGCGCCAAACTACAACCAACGCACAGCGGTAACCGATACGTTTAGCTTTGGCGATCCGGAGCCGTGTTTAGACAACCGGCTAACCGATTACGTTGGGGTGTTTAGTGACAGTAACGGCATTTACGCCCCGCCCATTAATTTGCAAGGCTTGGTTAAACTGCTGCGTGTAAATGCCCAGCATGGGCCAATACTCTACTTTAAACGCAACATGATTTTAAAATGGTATAAGCCTAACCCGCTTTTAAGCCATCAAGCCCTTAGTAAGTTTGCGTTTGATTTGCTGTGGAGCGGTAACGCCTATTTGCAGGTTATTAAAAATTCATTTGGGCAAGTTATTAAACTACGCCACTTGCCTGCACTAACTATGCGTTATACCGATAAACGCGGTGTGTACGCACAATTAAGTAATCGCAGTCATGAGCCTATTTACTTTAATGAAGGCGAAATAATACACGTAAAAGAATACGACCCCGGGCAAGGCATTTATGGCATACCGCAATATTACGGCGGTATTCAGTCGGCGTTGCTTAATGAAGATGCCACGTTATTTCGTCGCCGTTATTACAAGAACGGTGCGCACATGGGCTTTATATTCTCAATGGCTGACCCTAATTTAAGCGCTGACGATGAAACCGCCCTTAAAAATGCCATACGTGACAGCAAAGGTGTGGGTAACTTTAGAAGTTTGTTTTTTAATTTTCGCAGTAATAAAGCCGATGCCGAAAAAGCGATAAACATTACACCAGTGGGCGACATATCAACAAAAGACGAATTTGAGCGCATTAAAAAAATTACGCTTAACGACATGCTCAGTATGCACCGCGCACAAGAAGCACTCAGCGGCCAATCATCTGGCGACAGCCCGGGCTTTGGTGATTTAGATAAGATTACCCGTGCGTATTACAACAATGAAGTTGTGCCCTTGCAGCAAGACGTATTAGGCATTAATAACTACTTACCTGCCGCGCAGCATATTGAATTTAAAGAGCCTGAGTATTCAGACTTAAACCCAACACCTAAGGAAGCCGCATGAGCTGGATTGATGTAACAGAATTTATTAAGCAATGGGGGCGTTTATTTATGTTGAGTTTTTTAGCAGCCGCTATTCAAATGTATTTAAGCAAAAAGCAATTTACGTTTTTTCATTACTGTATGAACGTGCTCGTTGCTATTTTTGCAGCGTACTTAGCGGCTATGTTTTGTGAGTGGCGCGGCTTTGACGAAAGCCTAAAAACGGGTGTGATTGGCGTAACAGCGTATGCAGCACCACACATTTTAGAAGGGTTCGACAAGCTAATTAAATCGTTTAGCAAAGACCCAAAAGGCTTTATTAAATTTATCAGAGGGATTAAATAATGGGATGGGTTACGAGTTTATTCACAAGCAATGCGGCTGAGCCAATTAATGCAGTAGGCAATGTGCTTGATAATTTATTTACCAGCGACGAAGAGGTATTAACGCTTGATGTTGTAAAACAACGCTTGGCACAGCAACCTGCTTTAGCACAATCCGAGATTATGAAGGTGCAAGCCCAACACCGCAGCACATTTGTAGCAGGCGCACGCCCGTTTTTAATGTGGGTATGTGGTTTTGGTTTTTTGTTTGCCTTTGTGATAAACCCGCTTTTAGTATGGTTAATACCTGATATTGGTAAACCTGAGCTACCACTTGATACAATGATGGAACTAACTCTTGCCATGCTTGGGCTTGCAGGTTTAAGAACTGTGGAAAAACTGAAAGGGGCTAGTATATAAGATTACACATTCACCTAAGATTCTTAACTCTTAGATTTTAGATCTACAACTTAGGCTGCCTTTTCATGGCAAAAAAAGCTTCTCTATCAGCTTTTCCATGTATATTAAAATTTGCCATATGAGAGGAATTAGATTCAATTTTTTCCGATTTTAAATCAAACGGCAGCCCATCGAAATTAATTTCCGCACAAACACTCGCAAAATCCTTTTCATAGCAGTCTTGGAGTATTTTTAGATTGGTAGATGGAAAGCTATTTTTAAATTCTATATTAAATTTAGGCTCAAAGTATTTAATAAATGCAGCTTCAAACAGACAGACCTGTTCATGCTCAGAAGTATTAAAAATCTTTTCTATACCTAACTTAATACGTGCATTATCTTTTTCTCTTTCCTTTGCCTTATGATTGAACATTGTAATTACTTGATTGTTTTCTTTAATATCAATAACTAGTACACACAACTCTTTGTCAGGTACTGTATGTGTCAAAGATATTTTTTGTAATGTACCATGACTTAAAAGTCTATCTCTAGCATTTCTAGAGCCATCTTTTCCATATGCTTGCCCAATATAAAGTACATCAAAATCAATTTTTTTTATTTGGTTATGTATAATATTCATTGCAACGTCAGAGGAAAGCCACAATTTTTTTTCTTCATTAACTAAACACGGATAGTCCTGATCATCTTCGGGAACAAGCTCAAAACCATCAGGAATAATTAAAGGCAATTCTAACTCTTGATCTTCATATATCACATTAAAAATTATTTTATTCTCATCAACTTTAAAACCGTCAATGGATATTTTAGGGACTAATCCAATAAAATATATGTGGCATGAATTCAATAATTTTTGATGTTGCTTGAAGATATCTTCATCATAAAGTGCGCTTGCAGGAAAGTGTAAGTAACTTGAAGCAAATAGGCTAAGCATATGCTCAACTCCATATCTTAAATCGTGGTGCATATAATTCCTTTCTGTAACTAATAAAATTAATTTTTCGTAGTATCCTTCATAAACTTTTTAAACACACCTGCTATTTGATCTTTTTGTTGTCACTTTATTGTCAAGCATTGTCAATTTGTGACAAGCCGATCTTTTTAAAATCACTTACAGATCCTTTTGCTGGGCTGGCTGGCGATTAATTGCATGTCACTGGGGTTGTCAATTTGACGCGTTTTTTGCACGAAAGCGGAAGGCGAGGAGGAGTGAATTTTTCGCCCTTTTGATTCTCAGCTAATAGCTAAATGGTTATTTGGCACACATGGAACTACTGTATATAATGACAGTGTATTTTATTAACGATTGGTGGTTATTATGGCGCGGGTTACTTGTCCAAATTGCGAAGCTAAAGCAACAGTTACATCACGTGAAAAGCAAAGCGCCCACGTGGTTAATTTATATTGCTCGTGCACCAATACTAGAGAATGCGGAGCCACGTTTCGTATTACCCAATCGTTTGATCACTTCTTAAATCCTCCGTGTAAAACCACTGCACAACTAGCCGCGTCGCTTATTAAAAACCTACCGCGTGAACAACAGTTAGAATTAATTGGGCTTTAATTTGATACTTTTGAATAAATTATCTCTAATCTGAGTCAGTCTGTCTCTCAATTCATTTTGATCTGATTGAATCGTAAAGCCACCTGTTAACTCTACACTTTTTTTAATGTAATTATTATAAAAGTCTATTTCTAGCAATCCTTCTTCTACCCAGTCTAAATATTTTTTTAGTTCAATTGGATCTCGCAAATCTTTATCTTCATTTACCAAGTAGTATGAAAATTTAAGTAGTTCATTAATGATATTGATTAATTCATTAAATGACTCTGGGTAACCCCGCTGGTTATTAGAATATATAATGATATAATTCATTTTTACTATAAGGTTATTTTTTAATTTTTTTAGACTGTAAAATCTTTTTTTAACTCTATCGCTTACCTCTTTACTAACATCAGAATTGCCATGAATTAATTTATAAATATCAAATCCTAACTTTCTAGAATCACTTTCTATTGTCTTTAACAATTCTGGAATAATCTCTAAAGATAACTCACCAAAAGCCTCTAAAATTATTTTGTCATGGTGGCTTCTAATACTCGATTTGTAGGCAATCACCGCAACAAATACTGCAGCTATAGTAAATAAGCCACCTAAAAAGCTACCTGCATTACCAAACTTGCTAGCTAATCCCATAGGGTCAATAAAAATTACAACGGTGCCAGCAATACCGATAGCTATGACAGCGATCCAAAAATAAACTTCCCAGTAAGGTGATTTCAACTTATCCATGTATTTGTCTAACCACTTAAGCATTCCATTTAATCCATTTTCATAATTATTTTAATTGTATAACATTCTGTTGTATGCAAAGTCTATGAATTTCAGGCATAAAAAAGGCCGACATCCCATGTCAGCCTCTTTTAGGATTTGAAGTTTTTAACTATAAAATAGTCACTTTTAAAGTTAGTCCCTTTTTTCAAGTTTGCAAGCTTTGTGTATAACCCATGCTTAAAAAACATAAAAAAATTTAAATCAATTACTTACAACCATTCCTTGCATAAATAAACCCAACCAAATTTGACCATTTTTGAGTTGAAACTTATCTTCTTCATATCCTCTAACTTGATACATTTTTCGCTCTTGAGGCAACAACTCCGGTTCATCCTTAATTGGTTCTATAATAACCCCCGCATCATCCAATTCATTGTATAACTTTTTTAAATAAGCAAGTAACGCTTCTCTTAATTCATTATTGTCGGCTAACCCATTAAATAAGGCATGTTGACAGCTGTAAAACTCTGTAAGTAAACCTTCTAATTTTTTATCCATTGTTATTTTCTCGTAAGTTATTAAATTTTCATTATTAATAAGGGTGTTTATCTAAATTACAATAGTAAACCCAAATATTACAATTTTCCGTTTGCGTTAATACCTAACTTAAAATCAACATTTTCTAACACAACTAATGACTTTTCTGCATAGCCTAACTGCCAGTATCTATTTGCTATCTTTTCCATGTATTGCTCATCAAGGTTTATAAATTCAGCTTGTGGGCTAAAGCAATATGGGCACTTGTACATTATTTTAGGGAATGCAAATTTACATTTTTTACACAGTTTTGCTTGCTTATGGCTGTTAGCGTGCAACTCCAAAACTGAATTAACTAGCTGGTTTGATCTTGCCTGCTTTATTTTTAATAATTCGTTGTAATCCATGTTATCTCCTACGCCATCATATCCATTGCCCACCAATCATTATCACTAATTGCTGAAGCTTCACCAGCTAAAACTAATCTAGCCATTTCAAGATCTCCAATTACGTCTGCATAACCTTTTTTAAATTTTGTTGAGTTTGGTAACAAACGGCCATCAATCGCGGCGTACTGATTTGCTAAGTCGTATTGTTCGCGAGCGGCTTGATAGTGTTTTTCTGTTACTTGTATTTTAATAGCTACTTTTGGCTGTTCTAAATCTAGTTTTTCAAAGCTATAAAGGTCTAAACCTTTTGTGAAATACACTCGGCCATTGCAGATCACTGTATTGCCTTGGTCAAGTAATGCCATTTGCGCCTCTGTAAATGAGTAGAGCATGTGATTACATTGCGAAGGTGCGCTATCGCTAGATAAGATTACATCGTTTTGGGCTTCGTTATGCGCCATTGATTCAATCGACTGGCGTCGCTGCTCTTTAATTTGCGCTTTTTCGTCCCAAGTTTGTAAAACACCATCTTGCACTACGTAAGTTTGGCCATTTACAGCGATCCTTTTACCTGCAATCAGATCCTTTTTAGCCTGCATGATCTCTTTTTCATCACACCCCACCATATCGAGTAACAACTCGGCGCTAGAGCCCACGGCTATAGGCGTACAGTTATTACCACTAGACCAAGATAGGTCGGCTGCGCCGACGTTGGTGTTATCCTTAGCATTGAGTTTTTCGGCTGTGCCTTTGAGTTGCCTGGTCCATTCGATAAGGCGGGTTTTTAAGCTGGTTGCATCTGTTACGTTGTGCACGTTATTAAACAAACGCGTAAGTACGGCTTTGTAATCAATGTTGGTCACAATGCCTTTTATGCGGCGTACTACTTCGGCGTAGTCGTTGCCCATTGGGGTGGCTTCATACATTGATTTGAAATTAGCGGCGCGGCCAATACACATGCCGCCCTGTAGCTTTACGTAGTCTTTCCAGTTGGCAGTGTCGGCAGCGTGGCGAATAGGCTCTATTACTTCATCTTTTACAGCGGTTCGCATACGGCGAAGCTCGCGGTAAACTGTAACGCTTGGCGAACCCTGAAACTGAAACTGGCGAATGTTCCATGTGCTAGCCCAAGCTAAAACAGGGTTGGCTTGCTCTTGCAAGTTTTCGCCTGTGTCAGCGTCAACATGGTCGCTAAGCATATAACCATCAATGTTTTTACTGATGTATTTAGCAATATAGCTGGCTGCACTGCCCTTGCTTTTATCTAGCTTTACAGCGTCAAAGCGTGGGCTAAATGTGCGGTAAAATTTGGTAGGCGCTTTGTGGTTTTTAGCCTTAAATTTTTTAGGCTCTCTGTTCTCTGCTTTGGCTTTTTCGGCATCTTCTTTATTGCGCTGCATAGCTACTTCGTTAGCCTTCTTTTTAGCAAAGCCGTACTCACTGCGCTTTTTTTTGTACAGTTTAAATAAGTGGGTTTTCTCGGTGTGCGCACGGTACTTAACACACGCCTCAACCGTTTTTATGTGTGTGCCGTGAGTGTTTATATCTACAAACTTGTTAAATACTTTTGCTCGAGTAAGCTCAGGGCCGTAACGATCGTAAAGCTCGGTTTTATCCTCTTGGATAAAGTACCAACGCAAAATAGCGTTGATTTCTTGAAGCTTATTTTTTGGCATGAATAACATCATGTGCCAATGCGGGCAGCCGTCAGCATGGGGTTCTACCACACGTACACCAAAGTATTTAAGGTCACGGCGGTTTAATTTGGAGCGTGCACGTGCCCACGTAGTAGTTAAATAATTTTGGGCATCTTTAGGTGTTGAACCGTCCCATGTATTAGCATTAGCATGAAAACGCGCAGGGCAAGTAATAGTATAAAACATAGCAACATAGCCCATTTCATCGGCTAGTTCTTCTGTTTCACGTATGCGTAGCATTAACTCATTTCGGCGGTTAGCGGGGTTTGCCATGCCGCTTTTTACGGCTTCGATTAGGTCAATTACATCGCCGTCGCTGCTTTGTAGTTCCATCATTTCTAAGAACTGACGGCCACTGGCTTGGGCAAAGCTAAATTCACGCTGTGCTTGTTTTGATGAATACGGGCTAATACCACGGCGTTTAGGTTTTTTACTGTTTTTATCGTGGTATAGGTCTTTACCCACTTGGCCTGTCGCAATTTCTAGCAGCTCTAAAAACTGCTTGCGCAAGGTTTTTAATTGACGAGCCCACCACTTATCGCAGTGCATTTTAAGCAACGCTATTTCAAAGCACGCTGAAGGTAGATCATCTTCTCGCATATTGTAAAATGGCACATTTACACCAAACGATTTTGCATGTTCGGCTACTGCTTCATAGGTAATACGTACTATTTTTTCATAGCTCAGTCGCTGGTGTTCTTCGCTCACATCAAGTGCAATTTGCACACACTCCATGGCAAGCGTGCCCGCGTGTTTTTTGGTTTTTTCAATACTACTTAAAATATGCCATGGTAGTGGCATATTTTGAGTAATACTAAATAGTACGCCAAAGCGAGGTTTTAACCTGGCAATAGTGCGGCGTAGCCATGTATTTGCACGGAACTGGCTACCCGCCTTTTTTTGGTTATAACGATCGATGTACTTACGAGCCATGCGACTTTGTAAAGGCACAGGAACACTTTGCAAACCACGTGCTAAAAAATTGTGGTCATCAATATCATTAATAGACGAAATTAAGCCCTTAGCTATACCAGATAGTCTAAGGGCATCAAGATCGAGCGGTCTAGGGTTAGCCATTACAGTTCAAGCGCCTGCATCATGTCGATTGCAGCTTTGGCTTTAAGCTTTACAATATCTGTAGAGTGAAATGCATTAAAACCAAGTTCACCAATATTATGGGTTACTATTCTAAATAGAGTATTTAGGTCCATTGTTGAACTTGAATACCAATACCTGCCAGATATGTCCCCACTTTTACCGATGTAATCTAAAATCAGTTGGTGCAATATTCCTGCATCAGTAAAATCATCGCCTGTGCTCCAAATTATACGATCGCCAATTAACTCAATTTGACAAAGCCACTCAACAAACGAAACTAATGCATAATTAATATCTGATTCCCAATTCTCACAATCTGGGGAATTATTGCTCGAGTAAAACTTCCACTGAGAATTAAAGCTTTCTTTTATTGTTCCGTAACGTAACTCTTGCTCTTCTGACGATATAACCTCGTGAAAATCAGCGCCAATTACTCCAGTATGTGGGTTAAAAAATACCGCTGCAATTTCGACAACTACAGCGCTTGGGCGAGTATCTAAACGAGTTAAATGCACCATCACATTGTTCATGCTGCACCACCTTCTAACTCGATCAGCTCAGGTTCGCCATGTATCTGTGCCGCATCAAGTGCCATAGCCATTTGGTCGTAAACTGGCGCGTATACATCATGTACATCAACAATCATTCTCAATATTGGCAAAAAGTCAGTTAGGCAGTTTTCACACTCCATAAGCATTGCAACTGTTGGGCGCTTGTTTAAATTGCGAATAGTAAAGTTGGCTTGGTCGATAGCGTGTTCAATGATATTTCTTACTAAGTTCTGTTTTTTAAATAGATCTTGGTCTTTGATAGTGGTCATTTTTAGTATTCCTTGGGAGTTAAATTACAAATAGGTTTGGTGTGAGGTTTTCTTTTGCCGTTTTGCAAAATACAAAATGTGCGTATTCAATTGAATCAGTTTTCCATGGGCATTCAGGGTTAAAGCCTGGGCGTTTATGGTGAACAAACACAGAATGTAACGGCATGGTTTGCCACATTTCAAAACGCTTCTGTGTGCCTAGCCAATTCACACGTTGCAGCATGATTATTAAACCGTGTGGTTTAACATACGTAAGCGCGTTATTTAAAAATTCTTCAGAAATACTAAACGGTGGATTAGTGATCACGGTGTCGTATTGCTCTTTGCCTTTAACACTTAAAAAGTCGTGCCCTTTTTTACTGGCGCGACTATCCATACGAATATCCCAACTTTCAACATTAAAATAACCATGTGTGTTTAATACCGCAGGGTAACTCATTGGGTATTGATCACACCCGCCGGCGCTTGGGTCGAGTATGTCGTTACCCAAATCAAGTGGCGTTTTAGCGTGTGGGCTTGCTGGGTTTACTGCGTCTAAAAACTCACTAATTAACCAATGAGGTGTAACGTAGTAATCGTCTTTGTTGCTAACCGTACCGCGATTTCGTGAACTCATGATTAGCCCTTAATGTGCTTGTTCTGTTTTTTGAGTGTTTTTAGCAATGCTAAAATCTCGCTTTTGTAAAAAACGGCTTGGCGTCATGGCATTAGCATCAACAAAGGCGGTTACTATTTCTTGAAGCTGTAAAATTGCTTGATGTATTTTAAGGCGCTTTTCACGGTCAAATTGGTGATAGCTCCTTTCCAAATCATTTTTAGATAGGCCTGCCGAATAACACACAATTATTTGCTGCGGCTTACTCAAGTGCGTATACACATATTCAGCGGTATGACGATCGCTGTTAAAAAGCCCCTTAATCTCAGTAAGTCCTTTTGGTGTTGGTTTTACATCAACAACTTTTAACTGTGTTTTTTCAGGCTGTTTATTTACGTCTGTAATACCGCGATTTTTTGCAATTTCTAATGCTGCATTTGCCATGGTTTTCTCCTAGTTGTTTACGCTTTGTTGGTGCTGCGTTCTAAATTTAATTAGCTCGTTTAAGCGATAATGATTAGTTTTGCCAAACTGAATTGATTTAGGAAAATCAGACAACTTCGACAAAATCCAAAACTTTTTACGCGCACATCCCAATACCTCGCATGCCTCAACGGTGCTAACTAGGCGGTCTTTTTGCTCTTCAAGCTCAGTGCGTAGTTGGTTGTTTTCTTGTAGTAGTGCAAACAGCACAGCTTTAGCATCTGGATGAATATCTAATAAAATAATTTGTTGTTCAGTGCTCATGCTGCATCTTCCTTTTTGCTTTTTTGATGATCGGCTAGTAAATCGTTTACCGATATTTCACCGTTAGTAAGTTCTGAAATACGCGGAATGTATTTCGCTGGGGCTTGACCATGTCGGCTAACCCAGTGATGGACTACTGATTGCTTAGTACCTAGGACTGTGGCGAGCTTGGTTTGCCCACCAATTATTTTTACTGCTTTATCTATGGCTGACATTTTAATCTCCAATAGCTGCTAACCACTTTTATCTATATTACGATCTCTTTTATTGGTTTGTAAACCACTATTTGTTGTATTTATAAAAATAAAACCAATAAAAGCGATTTGACTAAAACCACTTAAAGTTGTGATAATCTAAATCAATCACACTTAAAGTGTTAAAAATAAACCTTTTGGAGATAATATGGATATTGCTAATCGTGTTAAAAAGCTAAGGAAAGCACTAGATTTGACTCAGCATCAATTAGCTGAATTAGTAGGTGTTGCACAAAATTCGATTCAAAAATTAGAGAAAGGCGATACTAAAAACCCGCGCAACATAGAATCATTAGCGCGAGCACTCCAATGTACACCCGAGTATTTACGCTTTGGTATCGGTGAAAACAGTAGTGGTAATGTTGCACCGGGGCCAACAATCAAAGCCACCGCCCCACTTATTAGTTGGGTGCAAGCCGGTGCTTGGTCAGAAATAAGTGAGATTAAAGCCTACGACGCAGAACGTTTTATGTGCCCGGTTAATTGCAGTGACCTAACTTTTGTTTTAAAGGTGCAAGGTATTAGCATGGAGCCAAAGTTTGATGAGGGTGATTTAATTTTTGTAGACCCTGAAGCGGAATGCATCCACGGTTCGTACGTAGTAGCCCGCCTAGACGACGACAACCAAGCCACTTTTAAACAGCTCATAATCGAAAACGGCCACAAGTTCCTAAAAGCCGCCAACCCCAACTGGCCTGAGCAATTAATACCAATTAATGGAAATTGTACGTTGGTGGGTAAGGTTATATTTACGGGTAAGTCGCTTTGAAAGCGTCAATGATTCAACAAGGGGCATGATTGCAACGCCAAGAAACAACAGTTATACTTAGGATATCTATTGACACATTCGTCAATTCAACAAATTAAACTATAACGGAACTTTGATGAGCGGAAATAACGACGACTCTCCAGCTACTCGTGGACAATTTGTTACTTTTGAATTTATTGCTAGTATAGTTTTCGCGATCACAATCGCGATTTCAGCGTGGACATGGAACAACCGTGTTGCGAATGTTGATAATCGGTTTACGCAGTTAGATCAACGCTTCGAAAAGCTTGATACTAAACTCGATGCGTTAATTTTGTCTGTTAATACAATTCAAAATACAGTAGCGACTAAAGACGATTTATTAAAACTATCTAATCGTGTTACTCAAAACGAGAAAGACGTTGCGCGTATGGACTTTCGTGTAAATCATATCGAAAAGAAAACACCCTGATATTTACTGATTACGAAAAAGGCCGCTAATTTAGCGGCCTTTTTATTTTAGGTATTTATTGATGAACGGGATAGCTTAGTTAATCTGTCTAATCTATCTCCATTGATTAGTAACTCTAAAAATTCCATTTGGTTACATTGATAGCGTTGTTTGTAAATGTACTTTTTATTTATGAGTTCAAACAAGTCAAACACCACGCTACCAAGATACATTTCGCTTTTATCTCCGTCCCAGCCCATTTGATCACCAAACTGTACTTGGATTGTGATATTACTATTTTTGGAAGGGAAATTATCACCCATTTTAAACTTTAAAATAGGCCCTTGAGTCCAAACCATATAGCCCTTTTTATCTTTTTTACGCTCTTCGTATTTTATATCAAGCGCATCTCTGAACGTGTAAGGCACACTAAAATACCAGTTCTCGTTATTTAGCGTTCCTTGACTTATTGCAGAGTTGTAATAAACGCTAGGATAAGCGGCCAACTCCCTTTTTATTTTGTTTTTATCACCACTAGGCCACATTGTTTTTAAGTGTTTTAGCATTGCGCTTTCTAAAAATTTAAATTCTATACTCTGGTTTCCTAATAACTCTTTGCACCATATAAACAAACGATCGGCTGCGGTATTTAAATGGCTATACGATATTGCTGATTTCTTTCTCTTATAACGAACCACCCAATTTTTAGTACGCTTTATTATGACTTCTTTAAAGTCACCTGTTAGTTCATCAATCTCTAGCTCTGTTCTGTATTCTTCAAAACATACTTGTAGCTCTGGTAATTTTTTAGGGTTGCCGTTTTTAAAACGTTCGTAAATTGATAGATCTTTTGTGCTTTCGGTCAAATCAATTAACCATTGCTCGACAGGGAAATGTGGTGCTATCGCATTTTTTATGTCTAACAATGTTTGCTGTGGCTCTACTTTTGGTGGCTGATTAACCTCTGACGATCTATCTTTTGTTAGTTCGCCATTCTCAGCCATGACTTGTATTCGTTCAATTAGGAATGTTTTTAAAGCGTTGGTTGTATAGCACTTGGCTCGTACCTTATTGCCTTTAATACTTATAGGTCCTAAAACACGAGACTGGCCACTCATGCTACCACCATTGTAGATTACGTTTATTTTTTGTTTGGTATCAATTGCGTTTTGAATTTGTTGTTCTGCGTCCATGATCTTCCCTTTTCATTGAAGATCATAGATTAAGTTACTGTTCAGTTTTTAACAAGCTGAGGATTTATACAGGCAATGCTACACTGCGATGGAATTAGTTGATTGATTAGGCGGGTTAAACATGGGATAGCCACTCATCCTTACTTGCCGCATTTCTTGGGATAACAATACATCTATCAAAGTCTATGTATTCTAGCTTTCTTGCAAATGCATATGAGACACACATAACTAAAATAATCCCTGCTGAATCTATATTTTTAGCTGTAACTTGACTATAAAGATTTACTTTCACTCCGCTTACTTTCATAAACCTATTTTTTAGAAACAACCTATTATTCTCATGCCCTAAAAAATTAAAGAACGAAATTGCTAGTAAACTAAAGTCATTTATAACAATATTAAGCTCATATCCATTGTTTTTCGAGTATTGAACTGTTTCAATAAATCGATGCTTAATTACCTCGTCAAAATCATCATATGCTTCTGTAATATATAGTTTCACAGTATTCTCTTTTTTGAAATTTTAATAATTATTACACTTAGTCATTATACGATTAATGTTTTACCCTCTATATTCAAAAAATACTTTTGTATACTCATTCAGAATGCATAGAACTAGCATAATGCTAGAGTAAACTACAACCTACATTAGCTTTAAAAAAGGCTCTCCTTTTACAATAACTTTTGTTTTATCTAATTTATTAAGCTCATTCGAATTGATATTTAATAAGTTAGCTTCAACTTCAAATACGGCTTTTTGATTTTGCTTATCAACACTCAACACTTTAACTTTAGCGAATGTCTCTGCCTGCTCTGAACGAACAAGCGCTTCACCATCAACATCACCAAACACAGAAAAGTTAGGGTTGTTCTTTGATTTTGATACAAGCTCAACACCCTGCTTTATATCTTTCTTTTTTATCGCAAATGCATGAAAGTCGTTATCATTTTTACCAAACGAAACAACGGCAGACTCATCTGGGCCAGGTAACAAATTGAATGTATCAACGCTTATATAAAGTATCTTCTGTTGAAAATTATAAATATGAGAATAAATTATCAAAGCTATAAATATTATGGAGATAATTATTTTCATGGGAATGCGCTCTACTGATATTATTTATAGCTTTGACCGTTACAACTGCAATATTTGACAGATATTAACGACGATTAAGAGCTAAGTGATTTTTGTTAGAAAATACTTGTAATCGCCAACCTCTTTTACGTTAGCATTAATTTTTTCAAAAACTTTGAGCCAAAAATTTATAGACTTTTCATTTGCTTCTAACCAAACCTCATTCTTTGCCTCAAAAATAAATCCAAATACTTCCAAAGCAGCATTTCTAGAAAAAACACTACCTCTATATTCTTTTGGAACAAAAAAACGTCCTAGTTCACAAGACTCAATATCATCATTAGCTGTTATGAAATAAGCGACGTCTTCTGATACCTCATCCTTTACCTGATAATAGCCATGATTAATCCATTCAAAACCAGTGTTTATTTCACCAGTTTTGCTGAATTCATTTTCTAATATTGCTTTCTCACACTCTTCTATTTTTAACATTTTAACTCCTTATTTTAGTATTCCGATATAGCTTGCATCAGTTTCAAAGTATAGACTGATAGATGCTTTCTATATATCAATTTTTATTCAGTTCAAATGCTATTGAATCATCAATCAGCTGGCAATATAACTCGTACCCTTCGGCCTGTTCTTTAATCCAGTCGTGTTTATTGTATACAGCCATTACTCCGCGCATTGTATGGCCTAACATTTTTTCTGTTACGTGTGGTGCAACGCCGTTTTCGCTGAGCAGTGTTGATATTGAACGACGGGCGTCATGTGGTAGGAACTTAGGGATTTTGTATTTTTCAAATAAGTGATCCCACATTCGACAGCAATAACGGTTAATGCTGTGTGTGGTCATTGGTTTGTGTGGATTACCGCCTGGTATTAAGTAACCTTTTCGTCCATAAACCATTGCCAGTGTATTTAAAATGCCTTTCATCTTACTTGATATAGGTCGGCGGATAGCTTTGTTTGTTTTTGAATTTTCGGGCGGTACAGTCCAAATGTCATTTTCAAAGTCGAAATGCTCCCACCTTGCTAAACGAACCTCTGATTGGCGTGCCCCTGTTATATAAATTAGTTGTAGGCATGCTTTAGTCGCTGGTGTAGCTTTTGAACTTTCTATTTGTATCCATAGCTTTGCAATTTCATCAAAGCGCATTACTCGTTGGCCAACTGATGCCTGTTCACCTATGTCATTTACATTTAATGTAAGTACGGGATTAAATGGCTTAACTTCGCCGCGTTTTTCAGCCCAACCAATAATCGACTTAATACGCACTAATATAGTACCGGCTGTTTTAGCACTGCCTTGTGCTTTTACTTCATCAAAATATGTTATCCAATTTTTAATGGTCATTAAATCAAGTGGCATATTTTTATCATTAAGTATAGGTACAATCCATTTGCTGACTTGGTTTGTGTATAAAGTTTGCGTTTTTTCTTTTAGGTCGGGTACTTTTTTATCTAACCACTTTGCAGCAACTTCTGCCATTGTGGGCAAGCCCTTGGCATTGTTACGCATAAGCTTAAGTTCTAGGCGTGGGTCTTTACCCTGACTCAACCAATTTTGAAAAAGCGGTATATAGTCTTGTGCTTCTTTAATGCTTAGCCCAGGATAACGCCCTAGCGTAATAATTACCTGCTTAGCATCAACACGACAACGGTATTGCCAAGTGATAGTACCCTTAGCAGATACCCTTACACTTAAACTATCTCTATGCGATAATACGGACGGTGTTTGATTTTTACCTAGCAGCTTTCTTAATTTGGTATCACTGATCGCCATTTAATTTTTTATACACAGTTAGCAAAAAATTTATACACAATACTATACACACCATGCGCCAATTACAAGAAACTCGAAAATACAAAAAGAAACTGAGTAGCGCTAATAACCCGTAAATATAAAGGGCTAAGACATAGAATGAATAATGAAAGCTATCAAGAGAATCAAGCGACAATCTATTGGCACGACTA
>NZ_JJNY01000090.1:0-20112 GCF_000690035.1 Pseudoalteromonas sp. S3431 | reverse complement strand
CGTTGAGCTTGCTCACGTGAGAAGCGCAGCTTCTATATTTTTGCCCTTGAGCTAAAACACATCACGCCAGCAAGCTGTGCGTCTACAAAATAACTTACGAGATTTGCTCGTCACGCCAGCAAGCTGTGCGTCTACAAAATAACATACGAGCTTTGCTCGTCACATATACAATTCACAAACAAAAAAGCCGCTGTATCAAACAGCGGCTTTTAATATATACATCGTTAAAAACTAGTGCTCTTCATTAACGATATTGAGATTGTACTTAGGTATTTCAACCACTAGGTCTTCATCTCTTATAATTGCTTGGCAACCAAGGCGCGATTCAGGCTCTAAACCCCATGCTTTATCTAGCATGTCATCTTCTAGCTCATCACTTTCGTCAAGTGAATCAAATCCTTCACGAATCACTAAGTGACACGTAGTACATGCACACGACTTTTCACAGGCATGCGCAATGCTAATACCATTTTTAAGTGCAGCGTCGAGTACCGTTTGGCCTGTTGGTGCTTCAATTGCAGCGCCGTCAGGACATAATTCAGGATGTGGAAGAAAAACAATTTGTGGCATTCTAATCTCTCTTAAATGTTGTCTACTGACTGCCCTGTAAGGGCCTTTTTAATTGATGCATCCATTCTACGCGATGCAAAATCGCTACTCGCATTATCGACTTTTTCGATAGCTGCTTTAATTTCACTAGGCTCTTGTGCATTTTCGCGCACTTTTACCAGTTCTGCAATTTCAGCGCGTAAGTTAGCTAGTTGCATATCGTCAAGTAATGCACCATCGGCTTCAAGTGATGCGTTAAGCGCTTCTATTACGCGCAACGCTTCTACTTGTTGCTCTTTAAGCATACGCGCTTGCATGTCGCCTTTAGCGTTGCTCATTGATTCTTTTAGCATATTAGCTACTTGGTCATCAGATAAACCAAACGAAGGCTTAACTTGAATCTCAGCTTGTACACCTGTTGATTTTTCCATAGCTGAAACACTTAATAGGCCATCTGCATCAACTTTAAAGGTTACACGAATATGCGCAGCGCCTGCCGCCATTGGTGGAATACCTTTTAAGCTAAACTTAGCAAGCGATCGACAATCATCAACAAGCTCACGCTCACCTTGCAGCACATGTAATGACATGGCTGTTTGACCGTCTTTAAACGTTGTAAATTCTTGTGCGCGAGCCACTGGAATAGTGGTATTACGTGGGATGATTTTTTCAACCAAACCGCCCATCGTTTCAAGGCCCAGTGATAACGGTAATACATCAAGCAATAACATGTCAGAATCTGGCTTATTGCCAATTAACACGTCGGCTTGAAGCGCGGCACCTAAGGCTACAACACGATCAGGATCGATTGAAGTTAGCGGCTCTTTATCAAAAAAACTTTGTACTTGGCTACGTACTAATGGCATACGGGTTGAGCCGCCTACCATAATAACTTGCAGTATTTCTTCGTTTTCTATGCCAGCATCTTTTACAGCACGACGACACGAACGCAGTGTTTTTTTAACCAGCGGCATAGCCATTTCGTCAAACGTTTCGCGCGTTACTTCTACTGTGTATTTTTGATCGTCAAACTCAAGACCCACGTTTACTTTAGCGTATTGGCTTAATGCTTCTTTACACGCTTTTGCTTTATTGATGAATAAACGTAAAACTGAAGACGATAACGCCGACACACCAGTTTGCTGCTTAAAGTAATCAACAAGGAGCGAGTCAAAGTCATCGCCGCCGAGGCTAGAGTCGCCACCGGTTGCCATTACTTCAAACACACCTTGGTGTAATCTAAGTACTGATATATCAAATGTACCACCGCCTAAATCGTAAACAGCAATAATGCCTTCTTGGCCAGAATCTAAACCATAGGCAACGGCTGCTGCTGTTGGCTCGTTTAATAAACGCAGTACGTTAATACCAGCAAGTTCTGCGGCATCTTTAGTACTTTGGCGCTGTGCGTCATCAAAGTACGCAGGTACTGTAATTACCGCCCCTAAAATTTCTTGGTTGCCAAAACTTTGCTCAGCTCGTGCTTTTAGTGCAGCTAAAATATGGCTTGATGCTTTAATTGGACTGATTTTACCTGCCGCAGTTTCTATTGCTAACGCACCATTGTGCTCACAAAATTCATACGGTAGTTGCCCATAACTTTGCTCTATTTCAGCCTGAGTTTTACCTAAAAAACGCTTAACCGAAATAAGTGTATTAGCAGGGTCTTGCGTTGCTGCTTGAGCAGCCTCTGCGCCAACAGTAATACCGCCTGCTTGATAACGAACAACCGACGGTAACATAGCCGCGCCAAGATCATCAGTTAACGTGCGGGCTTCGCCACTTTGCACTGTTGCAACTAATGAATTGGTTGTACCAAGGTCAATACCAATCGCTAGTTTATGTTCGTGTGGTGCCGCGCTCTGCCCCGGCTCAGCAATTTGCAATAATGCCATAATGCTCTTTAAACTCGTGTTGCTCGCTTTGCAGCAAGTAATTAATCGTCAAATAAACTGTCTTCAATACGCTCTAGTTCGTCACGTAACTTATAAACAAACTTCAGTTTACGAATATTATCAGCGGCAAGTTGATATTGCTGCTCATCGTTACTTGCGAGTTGATCGGCAAGTTGTGCACTGTACTGCGTGTTTAGTTGCTTAATTTGTTTTTCAAAATTTGCAATCGCAGTATCAGGATCGCTTGCTGATGTTAGCTCTTCAAGTTCTTCGCGAAGTTCCATTTGTTGCATTAAAAACATTGGATCTTGCAAGGTTTGCTGCTCTGCACGAATATCAACGCCTAGCTCGCTCAGCATATACTCGGCACGCTTTACTGGGTGCTTTAATATTTGCAACGCATCGTTAATTTCGGCGGCGCTTTGCACGGCCATTAACTTATCGCGGCTGCTCGCATTCGCGTGGCGATCTGGATGTACAGTACGCTGTAATTCCAAGTAGTGCTTGTTAACTGTTACTAAATCAATATTGTAGTCAACGGGTATTGCAAATAACTCAAAATAGCGCATAACTTCAACCAATAAAATTCAGAAATTAATTTCAAAAATAACAAAGCCCTACATTAACTGGCAGGGCTTATTGATACTACAAAGATATTTTAAGCTTAAACGGTAAAGCTTTCGCCACAACCACACTCATCTGCTTGATTAGGGTTTCTAAATTTAAACCCTTCATTTAAGCCTTCTTTAGTGTAATCGAGCTCTGTGCCGTCAATGTAAACTAAGCTTTTAGCGTCAACAATTAATGTGACACCTTTAGCCGCAAAAGTTTCATCGTCTTCGTTTAAATCGTCAACAAACTCAAGTACGTAAGCAAGACCTGAACAGCCCGTCGTTTTAATGCCAACGCGCAGGCCTAAACCTTTGCCGCGGTTTGCTAAAAATGATTGTACGCGGTTTGCTGCCGCATCTGTCAATGTCACTGCCATGAGTTTCTCTTCTTACTTCGCTTGTTTGCTTTTGTAGTCTGCAATTGCTGCTTGAATTGCGTCTTCGGCTAAAATTGAACAGTGAATTTTCACTGGTGGTAATTCAAGCTCTGCACTGATATCAGTGTTTTTAATTGTCGCTGCTTCGTCTAGCGTTTTGCCTTTAACCCACTCTGTTACAAGTGAAGAAGAAGCAATTGCGCTACCACAACCGTAGGTTTTGAATTTTGCATCTTCAATAACGCCTTCGGCAGATACTTTGATTTGCAATTTCATTACGTCACCACATGCTGGTGCGCCTACCATACCCGTTGCCACTGACGGATCGTTCTTATCTAGAGTACCTACGTTACGTGGGTTTTCTACGTGGTCGATTACTTTATCACTATAAGCCATTATTCTATCCTCATTACCTGCTAGGGTATGTGCTCACACTATTAGTGGTGAGCCCATTCAACTGAATCTAAATCAATACCTTCTTGATGCATCTCCCAAAGTGGAGACATCTCACGTAGGCGACCGATAGAGTTTTTCATTAATTCGACGGTGTAATCAATCTCTTCTTCGGTAGTAAAGCGACCAATACTAAAACGAATTGAGCTATGTGCTAATTCGTCGTTACGGCCAAGTGCACGCAGTACATAAGAAGGCTCTAAGCTTGCAGATGTACAGGCTGAACCTGACGATACTGCAATGTCTTTTACTGCCATAAGTAACGACTCACCTTCAACAAAGTTAAAGCTGATGTTTACAATACCAGGTACTGATTGGTCTTGTGTGCCGTTAAAGTATACTTCGTCCATATCAGCCATAATGCCGTCGATTAAACGATTACGTAGTGCGCTGATGTGTGCGTGATCTTTTTCGAAATCTTGCTTAGCAATTTTAAACGCAGTACCCATACCCACTAATTGGTGAGTTGCTAGTGTACCAGAGCGCATACCACGTTCATGTCCGCCACCGTGCATTTGCGCTTCAAGGCGAGCACGTGGTTTACGACGAACGTAAAGTGCACCAACACCTTTAGGGCCATACACTTTATGTGCAGAGAACGACATAAAATCAACTTTAAGTTGTTGCACGTCGATTAATACTTTACCCGCGCTTTGCGCTGCATCTACGTGGAACATAATTTTACGTTCGCGACACATTTCGCCAATAGTCGCGATATCTTGAATCACACCTAGCTCGTTATTAACGTGCATGATGCTTACAAGTACTGTGTCGTCACGCATTGTGTCGGCAAGTTTTTGCAGATCAAGTAGGCCGTTTTCTTCAACGTCCATGTAAGTTACTTCAAAACCTTGGCGCTCAAGTTCACGACATGTGTCGATTACAGCTTTATGCTCAGTTTTAGCGGTAATAACGTGCTTACCTTTTTTCTTGTAAAACTGTGCTGCACCTTTAATAGCTAGGTTATTTGATTCTGTTGCACCCGAAGTGAAAACAATTTCACGTGGGTCTGCATTAATTAAATCAGCAATATCTGTACGTGCTTGGTCAACAGCTTCTTCTGCTTGCCAACCAAAACGATGTGAGCGTGACGCAGGATTACCAAACTTACCGTCCATTGTCAGGCACTGCATCATTTCTTTAGCAACACGTTCGTCAACAGGCGTGGTCGCTGCGTAATCTAAATAAATCGGTAACTTCATTTCTCTCTCCGCTGCAGGTCAACCTTAAAGTTGACAGCTTACTTGAATGTTTTCCAACTGCTTAATTGCATTATTGATACTGTTATCTTGGCGCGATGCTATTTCTTTCACATCTGATTTTTCCACCAATTCAGCAAGGGTAATATTATTCAAAAATTCTTCTATGCGTGCGCTTAAGTCTGACCACAAATTATGTGTTAAACAGCGCATACCACTTTGACAGCCGGTATCGGCACCTTGGCAACGTGTAGCATCGACCGATTCGTCTACGGCGCTAATAATATCGCCAACAGAGATAACGCCCGCTTCACGCCCTAGTAAATAACCACCACCAGGCCCACGAACAGAACTTACTAAGCCATTTTTACGTAAACGAGCAAATAATTGTTCAAGGTATGACAAAGAAATTTCTTGTCGCTGTGAAATATCAGCAAGGGCTACAGGACCTACACCTGTGTGTAGTGCAACATCCAGCATCGCTGTAACGGCATATCTGCCTTTTGATGTTAACTTCATAACGCCCCCTGCACAAAGAGTGCAAATTTTAATTACCAGAGTAAATTAGTCAAGTATTATCACTTGATAAAAATTTGATTTAAAACTCTTACTTATTAAATTGTAGAGTTAACAAATTTTTTAATACCTGACCTCTTTGGTCAAGTATTACAGCCATTGTAATTACCTGAGTATTTTAGTCAAGTATTAGCTAGTTATTTAACCACTGGTTTTTATAACTAATCGCTATACCTAAGTTACTTAACCTGAACTCTGGTCACTTAGGGATAGACTTATTAATTGAAGTGAGAATACCGCGTAGAATGTTCATCTCTGCATCTTCTGGACGAGCACGGTTAAATAAACGACGTAGTTTTGTCATTACAATACCTGGGTGCTGTTTTATGATGAAACCGGTGTTAAATAGTGTCTCTTCAAGGTGGTCATAAAACAACTCAGTTTGTTTTGAGCTTGGGTAAACAGTGTCATCTTCTTCAACCTTTTTAGGTTGTTGATTTAAAAACGCCATACGCGTTTCGTAACACAGAGTTTGCACAGCCATCGCTAAATTAAGCGAGCTATATTCAGGATTCGCAGGGATGCATACATGGTAATTACAAAGCTGTAATTCATCGTTGCTTAAGCCACTATTTTCACGGCCAAATACCAATGCCACTGGGCCATTTATAGCTTCCGCAACTAGTTTTTCGCCACATTCACGAGGTTCAACCATAGGCCAAGAAAGCGTACGTGAACGTGCACTTGTCCCAATTGTTAATGCACAATCGGCAATAGCTTCTTCAACTGTACCAACAATAACAGCATTACCTAAAACATCACTAGCACCTGCAGACAAAGCACTCGCGTGGCTGTCTATTTCACATACAGGGTCAACTAAATACAGTTTTGATAAACCCATGGTTTTCATGGCGCGAGCTGCTGAGCCAATATTGCCTGAGTGTGATGTGTTAACTAAAACAACGCGAATATCATCTAAGATCATTGCTATGCTACTTACCTATGCCAAAAAATTGCGCGAATTCTAACACGAAAGTGTAATAAGATCCTAGATTCAAAAGGCGAGATCCTAAGATCTAGCCTAATATAAGGCATCTTACGTGAGTGAATTCTTGTCGCTGAATTTATGAGATAACAACTGTGATATTAAAGAACAAATGCTTACATATACTTTAGCAACCATACGATCATATAAAATAAAACGACATAGTTTACAGATCTAATGGAAATGGTTATTAGACTCAATACTGTAAACCAAATTTGTTAACAGCTGATTTTGAATATTTAATTTATTTTATCTAGAAGTAATTTAATCGCGGTGTGAAATTTGTAAGCGAGTAGACTCGGTAACTCTGCTCCTACATCTATATAAAAAAAGGAAAATTTCCCCGAGGACGAACTCAAAGGGCTGTGTATGTTTGGCATTCATACTGCATTATCACCTATTTGTGCGGATAGCCCACACACCATGAAAAAACCAAATATACGGCTGTAAATTTAATCTCTAAAAATAAACAAGCTCTAACAATTCCAAATATTTATTAATTCAATTTAAGTAAACTTATAGCTTATATCAAAGATAAACCTTTATAAAAACATATAAATAAAACGTAATCTGCTGTTATACTCTTTTTATTCAGAGAGGGTCTTATTCTAGTATGGTTACAATTAAACAAGTGGCTGCCCACGCTGGTGTTTCATTTAAAACAGTATCTCGTGTTGTAAATCATGATCCCACTGTCAAGGATGCTAACCGTGAAAAGATTCTTCGATCGATAAAAGAATTAGGTTATCGACCTAATCGCGCTGCAAGCTTAACACGACGTAAAAAATCAAATATTTACGCTATTATCGCAGATGAATTACTTAGTGTTCCTTATACGTTTGATATTATTCGTGGTGCCCAAGAAATTGCTTGGCAGAAAAATAAAGAACTATTGATCCTCAATGTTAACGAAACCCAAGCGAGTATAGATAGAGCGATTGAAAGTCTTTTAGAGTATCGTGTTGAAGGCGTTATATATTCAGCAATGTACCATCGCCAAGTTATTATCGCTGATGAATTAAAAAAAATACCCACTATTTTGGCCAACTGCTTTCCTGCTTCGAATAATTTCCCCTGTGTTGTACCTGATGAACAACAAGCAGGTGAAGATATTACCGACGCATTAATACGTAAAGGCTATCGTCGAATTGCTTTTTTAAACTTAAATGAAAATATAGTTGCTGCTAAAGGGCGAAAACAAGGCGTTATAAATTCATTTAAAAGGCACGGTTTACCATTAGAAGACTTGCTCATTGAATCGGTTATTATTAGCCAAGCAGACGGCAGTGAAATTTCTACCTCAAGAGAGTCAGCCGCGCGAGTGATAGACGAGTTTAAACCTGATGCCATTATATGTGGTCAAGACCCCATGGCGCTGGAAATTTACTTTGTAGTGCATGACAAAGGAATGGTCGTTGGTAAGGATATTGGTATTGCCAGTTTTGATGATTGGGGCAGTATTCCACAGTTATTACAACCGAACTTAACCACCATGGCACTTCCACATCTTGCAATGGGACGTTGGGCAATGGAGTATCTTATAGAGCAGCGCACTGATATTGTTCACCACCACTTAGCATTTAAATTGATTGCTCGCGATTCGTTTTAATAACGTCTTTTTTTAATGTGAAAAACGACAATACGATAAACACACTGATAACCAAACCCAAATACTGGTAGGCTAGCGCAAAGCCTAAATGATCATATACAACGCCTACCACGACAGCTAGAATTGACGCCATCAATTGAGTCGTAAATTGAAAGCCAATTATATAGATCATTGCTGAATAACGAGCGTCAAAATGCATGTTTATATATTTAAATAACGCAATCAGCATAAGTGGTAATTCAATTGCGTGTAACAATTTCAATACGCTAATACTGATAGAGTCATTAACAATCCCCGAGCAATATATTCGTACCGCCATCAATACACCACTTAACAGCAACGAGTTTTTAACGCCTAAATAATTCACCCACTTTACAGCTAAATACAAAGCAGCAGCCTCAAGCATAACTTGCGCTGAAGTTAAATAGCCAAAAAACTCTCGACCTTGTTCTGGGGTGTCAAAAAAAGAAGTGTAATAAATAGCAAATTGCTGATCAAATACCGCATAAATACAACTTACACCGATCACAAATACACTTAAACGCCATAACCCCGTCGTTTTAAAAAATGACTTAAACTGTCGTGTAGAAGAAAAAGCCTGAGAAGGAATTCGCCCGTGGTTACTTTTTGCGACTTTAACAAAAACTAATAAACCAATTAAACAGAGCGCTGCAATGCTTGATAACCAGTAATTTAAGTTGGGCGCTAAATTATAAGATAAACCTGCGAAATAGCTTGCTGCAGCCCAACCTAGAGATCCCCACATTCGCGCCTTACCAAATTCAAAATACGTGATTCGACTTTGTTTATCTATATAACTCTCAATTACTCCCACTCCAGCCAAAAATGCACATGAAAAAATCCCACCACCTAAGATCGCAGCCAGGTAAAACTGCGTTTGTAGCAGTGGTGCGTATACATAACTAACAAACGGGCCAATCAACATCATAAAAAATGCAATGAAGTAAAGCAGTGTTTTTTGTAAACCAAGTCTATCTTGAAAAATGCCATAGCAAGGCATCACGAGTAAAGCCATGATGGAATTAATACTAAAGATAACCCCGACTTTAGCACTGTTGAGGCCTACCTCTTGACTAAGCCAAATCGGAAATAATGAAAAAGAAAAAGACCATGCCATAAAATAGACAAAGAAAATGACACTTAATAGCCGATAATTGCTACTCATATATCGCATAGCCTTGGAGAAAGGTTAATGACTCTATATTAATATAGAGTCATTTTGGAAGTTATTTTTCTATTGCTATATTATTTAAGCGAATGTCACTCAGTGATATGGACTGCTGAGCACTAACTTGTATTTTATCGTAAGGAGATGTTGGAAAAACAATCGAGGTCATAGAGCTACCCCCCTTATTTACAAACACTTCTATCGACGCTTTATCTACCCATATATCGACATCGTAAGATTTAAGCCCAGTCTGTAATGGTGCTGTTTGTAAAGAAGCAAAACCATCTTCAAAGTCTATTAAACCTGATTGTCTGCGATCAAGTACAAGCTGTCCTTGAGCTGGATTTAGCTGTAACTTAGTGTACTCACCTGTTTCAGAGCTAAGCAAGATATCAATAACTTGTTCAGTATTTAATAAACTAAAGCTCACCTTAAATTGCCCAGGTTCAACAGTAAAAAACTCATCCAACTGATAGCTCTTTGCGCCAGTTAGGGTTGCCTTTTGTTGTGTCTTACTCAATAAACTATTTAGCTCTTTAATAGGTTGGGATGCCAAACGCACGCCTGTTGGCGTTTGCAATAACTTTAATTCTCTGGGAATAGTCATTGCGCTGCGCCATGCTTCTGTAGGTACTTGATTTGCATATTGCCAGTTACTCATCCACCCCATAAATAAGTGTCTACCGTCTTGAACATCAGAAAAAGTCACGCCAGCATAATTATCTGTGCCGTAGTCTAACCATATCGAAGGTTCATACTTTTCATTTGCTGCTTTATCCGAAAATACGATATCAGCAATTTTTATATGCCCCCAATCACCTCGTTCATTGTCTACCACTTTAATATAAGCTTGCTGACCTTTTAAATGACTCACGTTCCAAGAACGTTCAGTCATAGTACCTGTATTATTTCCGCTTGCGGTTTTAACTATCTCGTCATTAACTAACAGCTGTATTGCAGTACTATTGTGATGCTTTCCGCCTGCAATCTTGAAGTTAATGAAATCGTGATCGATCGCAAATGATTTTGAGGTTAACGTGCCAATTGCCTTATCCGAACCTTTAAAAGAACTAGCAATCGTATTTGACGGTTGAGCATTAACTATATGGAATGCTTCACCTGATACTTGCCAATTTTTTAAACCACTTTTGAAGTCAGAAAAATCAAGTCCATGGGGGAAAACTGCTGGCGTTGCTGTGAGCATTTTTTGATAATCGCTATCAAGTACAAATTTTTCACCGTCGAAATCGCCAACAAAGTATTGCGTACCAGAGCCGCCATTTGGAGCGCCAGGGTTTATACTCACTAATAAAACATATTTATATTCATCAGTGCCTTCAATACGCACGCGAATCAGATCTGGACACTCCCATACACCGGCGTGACTGCCCCAATCAGCGCCAAAGTTACTTTCAAATTGCCATGTTTTTAAATCTTTTGAGCTGTAAAAGCCAATATGATCATCTTGAGCCAATACCATGATCCATTGCTGGGTACCCTCATGCCAATTTACTTTAGGATCACGAAAATCTCGGATCCCAGGGTTTTTCAATACCGGATTGTTCGCGTACTTTTTCCATGTACGACCCTTATCGATACTATAAGCGATGCCTTGTGTTTGAAAATCAATTGCCCCCTGTGCAGCCTTTTTATCGTCATGATAGGTAAATATAGCCACTAATGGTGGATTTTCTTTACTGCCAAAACCGCTACTATTTTTCCAATCAACCACCGCACTGCCTGAGAAAATAGTACCGAGTTCATCAGGAAACAACTTAATTTCTTGGTGCTGCCAATCAACCATATCTTTACTAATCGCATGCCCCCAATGCATTGGTCCCCATACAGATGAATCAGGATTATGCTGGTAAAATAGATGATACTCACCTTGGTAAAAAACCATACCGTTAGGATCATTCATCCAATGCTTCTCTGGAGTAAAATGAAAAGCGGGACGAAACGCCTCTTTACCAAGTTTATCTAAACCCTCATGGGTGGTTTTTTCAGTTTGGTTTGTCATGCTACATGCTGCCAAAAATGATGAAATTAAAACTAAATTAACGGTTCGCATCTAATGCTCCATGTTTATTATTGGTATCTGATGAAATAGCTTCTAAAGAACGTCCTTTTGTTTCTGGCATGAACCACGCAACAAAAATCAACTGCCCTAACATCATTAAAGTAAAGAAAGTGAATACTTCAGTTGCACTAAAATGTTCTAAGAAAAATGGCATAAATAAAGTAATTGCAGCGGCAAAAAACCAATGCGTACCAGAGCCCAAAGACTGACCTTTAGAACGGACTTTGTTAGGAAATATTTCCGCAATGAAAACCCAAATAACGGTACCTTGACCAATGGCATGAGCGGCAATAAAAACAAAGACAAACGCAACAACCGTTAAGCCACCAGAATCTGTACCAAACGCCCACGCCACCATAGAAAGAGAAATAACGTAACCAATTGAGCCAATATACATCAGTGACCGTCGACCATACTTATCAATCAAAGATAAACCTAGCATGGTAAAACATAAGTTAACCACGCCAATTCCTGCGCCTGAAAGTAATGATTGATTTACGTCCAGTCCAGCAAGTTCAAATACCCGCGGTGCATAATAAATAATAAAATTAATCCCTGATAACTGATTAAATGCAGCGAATAAAAATGCAAATAGTGCAGCCTTATTGTAACTACCTCCAAATAGTTTTGATTGATTGTTCTGTAACTTGTCCTGTTCAATTTCATTCAATACTTGGTCAGGATTTTCTTCACCTAAAGTGACTAAAATTGAACGCGCTTTCATTTTTTCATTTTTCTTTTGCACTAACCAACGAGGGCTTTCAGGTGCCTTAATAATCATTAATAAATAGGCTAAGGCAGGTATTGCTTCCACACCTAACATTAAACGCCAATCAATTGCGGATGTACCAGCGATTAAAAAATTAGAAATAAACGCAACTAAAATACCAAATACAATTTGAAATTGATAAAGTGCGACCAAACGTCCTCGAAACTTAGCTGGAGCAATCTCAGAAATATAGGCTGGTACAACAATTGAAGAAATCCCCACTCCCACACCACCAATAAATCGCAATATTGCAAAGCTGTAAACTTCAGGAGCCATAGCAGAGCCAAGTGCTGAGATAAAAAATAACACCCCAACTAAAATCAATGTGGGTTTTCGACCCCACTTATCACACGGGTAATTACCTGTTAAGGCGCCAAGGAGTGTTCCCCATAAAGCCGAAGACATAATAAATAGGCCATGAAATAATGAACTCGTATTCCATAATGCTTGAATAGGTTTATCAGCACCGGATATAACTGCGGTATCAAAGCCAAATAAAAAACCAGCCACAGCAACAGTGACTGACCAGTAAATAATTTTTTTCATAATCACTCTTAAAACTTAACAATTAAAAGGTGGGCCGAAACCCACCACTATTAATAACCTGGATTTTGTGTGTACGACCCGCCACTTAAAATCATTTGCTGGTTTGGAATAGGTAAATACTCATGCTTACCTTTAGTAAAAACAGCGTCGACTAAGTAAGGTTTACGTACAGCCTCAATTGCTAAATACTTATCAATAGTTTCTTTAGCTATCCCCCAACGAACTAAGTCAAAAAAGCGATGCCCTTCAAGTCCTAATTCTAAGCGTCGCTCAAAACGCAGTGCCTCTCTTGCTTGCTCTTTAGAATCAAAGCTTATATATGCGCCAATATTATAAATGCTGGCATTATGTAATTTATCGGTGCTTTGCTTAGCTCGTTCACGAATTCGGTTAATAATTGGCAATGCTTCGTCATACCTGTCTAACTCAATTAATGCTTCTGCTTTCCAAAGCAATACATCTGCGTAACGAATTAGCGGTGTATTTAATGAAAAGATTGGAAATGGTCCATTCTCACCGCGACAACTGCAGTCTGGGTGTTCAAGATCTTTCATTGCCGTAAAGTTGCCATATATGCCTGGAGCACGTGACCAACTATCACCGCCATGAATCAAGTTTTCGTCATACTTAAATGGCTTACCTTCCATTGCAACAGTATGATCTAGGCGAGGGTCAACTGAGTCAGTCGTCATGTCGTAGTTAAAATCGTTAAAGGAGTCAAATAACGGCAAGCCTTGTTGATCTGTTTTAAACGCATTAACAAAATTTTCTGTTGGAACGTGAAAACCACAACAACCAAAACCTCCAGCCATTGGTGCATTTAATGCACTAGGCCAACTACCACGACCATCTGGTGAACCGTCATTTAAAGAACGCTGAATAGCAAACACTGATTCTTTGCCATTCTCAGTTTCAAATAAAAAGTTATTTGCGTAATCATCAAACAAACCATATACATCGGCTTGTTCAATTTCATCAATGAGATTTACTACTTTTACAAGTTTATCTTTATTAATATTAATAACTTGATGTAATTCATTTTGCTCATAAGCCTGATAGAGCAATGTTTTAGCTAAATATGCCTTGGCTGATAACGCTGAAGCTCGCCCTACATCATCTTGGGTTTGTGGTAAGTTGCCTGCGGCAAACTCAAAGTCTGCTGCAATCTTATCCCATAGCTCCTGATCGCTTAGCTCACGATTAGTTGCTGTAAGTATCTGATCTTGAGTCATCGTTTCATCAATCCACGGAATATGCTTATGATGAATTTTTAAGTCAAAGTAAAAAACACTGCGAATAAATCGCAGTTCAGATTGTTTTTCAGCGCTGTTTTCAATTGCATCGGGCGCATTTGCGATGACTGCTAATGCTGAGTTTGCTCTTGAGATCCCCGTGTAATTACGTGTCCATTTTTTATTATTCAAATCAATCAAATCTGGCGGAAAAGACTCCATATCTGGAACTATTGGCTGATATAAAGACAAAGCATGATAAGCAAATATATCACCGGGTCCATTACCACCTTTATGGGCATCTCCTGCGCGTAAGTTCCCTGTCGGCCATAAAAAATTAGGCGCGGTATAATGATCGTTACCTAGATATGAGTAAGCAGCAATAATCAACGCATCTACATTTTCACTATTAGAAACTTGTTCTTCGGTCAATACTCCCGAAGGTGCAACATCAAGATCAGACCCACCACAAGAAGCTAAAGAAAGAACAAATGTAGTTGCTGCAAATAGAGTTTTTATTTTTTTCATAATATGTGCTCGTATCGTTGTCGTTTTAATAATCAAAAAGAAAGGTTCACGCCTAACGTGATACGTTTTGGAATTGGAAAGTTACTGTTTGGCGTCTCTGGATCCTGACTTAGCGTCCCGGATGGAGTAATGGTCAATAAGTTGCTTCCCTGCAAATAAATTCGCGCAGAACTAATACCGTATTGACTTAGCCACTGTTCATCAGGTGTATAACCGATAGATAAGTTACGGAGCTTTAGGTAGCTACCATCTTCCCAAAATAAGCTTGATTGACGGCCTTCGCCATTGTTATCAATTAAAGTTAATGCAGGTACATTGGTGTCAGTATTGTTAACTGACCATGCATCAAGAACTCGGTCGCCGTAGTTAGAGCCTATATTTAATGATGTGAAGTCAGTAAATCCACGCCAGCTATTACGTATTTCACCTCCCTCAACACCTTGCCAGAACATATTTAAATCCCAATTTTTGTATTTGAAATTCATGTTCAATCCATACATAAAGTCAGGATCAGTATCGGTGAAAAAGCTTTGATCGTTTTCATCAATCACGCCATTGCCGTCTAAATCTTTCCAGCGGACTCGACCTAAACCAGCCCCAGATTGCGCTGCGTGAGTATCTATTTCACCTTGATTTTGGAATAAACCATCGGCGACATAACCATAAATAGAGTTAATAGAATGACCAACAATCGTTTTATCATTGCCATTACCGCCGAATGAATTAACAACATCTTCTGGAAGTGATACAACTTTATTTTTAGCTGAAGAAATATTAAAACTAATATCGACATCAATATCGCCATCTAAGCTATCAAAAGTAAGATAGTCGGCATATCCAATGAGAAACTCAAAACCAGAGTTTTCAATTGTGCCACCATTAACCCATTGCTGAGCGCCTTCGCCTAATGTTGCAAGTGGATTGGTTAAAGTTAAAATATCCTCTGTCGTTTTTTCAAACCAATCGATACTGCCGTATATGGTTTCGTAACGCATGCCAAAATCAAGACCAATGTTTGTTTGCGTTGATGTTTCCCATTTTAGGTCATCATTCCCCGTCTGTGCTTTTACAAACCCAGAAGGTAGCGTGCCGCCATTAGCCCCGCCTATATCATAAGCCGTTCCTTCATCTTGCTGATCAGTGAATAAGGATTGCGTTGCATAACGACTTAAATAGGTTGTGTACGTTGCATCTGTAGGGATTTCTTGATTACCTGTTTTGCCCCAACTAGCACGAAGCTTTAGAGTAGATAAAAACTCAATATCGTAGAATGATTCGTTACTAATCACCCAACCTGCAGAAATAGCGGGGAAATTACCATAGTTATTATTACTACCAAAACGAGACGAACCGTCACGACGTATTGTCAGACCTGCTAAATATCGATCATCATAGTTATAGTCCATACGCGCAAAATAAGAATTAAGAGACCATTTATCACCATCCCCCTCCACACGAACATCACCAGTTGCTTGTGATAAATGAGCGTAATCGCGATCATCAGAAGCAAAACCAGAACCATAACCAATAGACCCTTCATACTCGTAATCTATTTGTTCAGTACCAAGCAAAAACGTGAAATGGTTTGCATCTAAATCAAGCTTATACTCTGCGGTATTAGTCCAACTGAAACTGCTATTCCAATTTTCTGTCACTGACAGCTGATCACCATAGTTTAGTGAACCAGCTTGAAAAGCACGGGTATAATTCCTGAAATAGTATTGTCCGTAATCTAAGCCGATAGAGCTTTTTAACGTTAAGCCCTCTATTGCTTCATATTCAACAAAAATATTCCCCATTAATTTATTGAATCTACTGACATTATCTCGATTCATTTCAATTAATCGAACTGGATTATCACGGTCAGTTACACCAGGAACCGGTCCTCCCCAGTCTCCATCTTCGTTATATACAGGAACGATAGATTGTTGCTCTATAGCCAAATTTAGAATATTACCGGCCAGATCATTAACCAAGTTTGACTCTTGGTTTGTCACTATAAAGTTCTCACCAATCTTAAGTTTATTTGTTAACTGATAATCCGAGTTAACGCGAAAACTAATTCGCTCAAATTCTGAGCCATCAACAATACCTTCTGAGCCGTAATATCCAAGTGAACTATATATCGAAGCTTTGTCTGAACCTCCTGAAACTGAAAAATTAAGATCCGTTACTTTTGCAGATCGCGTAACTTCATCAAACCAGTTTGTATCTGCAGGACGCTGCACCTGTGCAGCATCTGTGAACTCAGGTAAAACAACGTTGTTTAATTGAGGGTTATTAAAATCATTATTCCAATCATAAGTATAAAGAGAACTTGCTGCATTTGGATCTGACCTATCATTTACTGCAGCTTGCCAGACTGCTTGTGATCTTTGCTGTGTATTTAATGGATTTAACTCATAATTAAAATCATCATATGACTGATTAAAAGAAAAATTGAAGTCGAGCCCTTCATTCCCTTTTTTTGTTGTAATAACAATGACACCATTACCAGAGCGAGCACCAAAAATACTTGCAGCTGCCGCATCCCTTAGTACCTGTATATCTGCAATATCGTGGCTATTTAGTTCATGCATGCCCGATTTAGTGGGTACACCATCAACAACATAAAGGGGATCGTTGTTACCTAAAGGTCCCAAACCTTGCCCCCGAATACGCACCGTTGCTGTAGAATCGGGTGAGCCACTCGTCGTAATTTGCAAACCAGGTACACGCCCTTGCAAATTTTTCATGATATTACCAGACGGCAAGTCAACGACATCTTCAAGGCTAACAGTGCTCACCGCACCTGTTAAATCTTTCTTTTTGACACTACCATAACCATATGAAACTTCTATTATTTCAATACCATCACTAGATATAGCTTTTTCTGGCAGCTGTTCAGCGGCAACAACACTGAATGGTAACGTGCAGCCTAGTAGAATTGTATTAACACTAACTGCAAGTTTGTTTTTTCGAAATATGAGCATTGTGTGTGTCCTCATTTTAATTATTAATGTTGATTTCATCATACAAATTAACAACGTTGTCTTTTTATCGTGTGAATATATTTTCTGCACTCAAATTTTATGGTTACGCTTGGGTACATAAAATAAACAACGTTGTCTTTTTAACATTTAAAAAACATCTAATCAATATAAATTAAAAATTATTAACGACAGCATTAATGCTTTTGAATGTTAACCTGGGATGGATAAATAATAATCAAGGTGTTATGAATTTATTGCGAAGTCAATTACCCACCTTAAAGATAACGACTATCCTAATGTAGGCAATTATTTTAAATTATGGTTTCAGCGACAAGACATCTGTGTAGGAAGCTTATCGCGTTGTTATTTTTAAACCATTGCCGCTTTTACATACACATCAAAACGATTCTTTTTGGTTTTAATTTGCATACTTGGGGTTTTGTCATTTAAAAATGGGGCGTAATCGGGACGTTTTACTACTACGCGCTTACTGGCGAGTGGGTAGGCGAATTCGAGTAAATCGTCAGCGTCGGTATCTGCACCAACAAGCTCTTGAAATACACGCATTTCTTTTTTTACTAATGCTGATTTTTCGCGATGCGGGAACATAGGATCTAAATAAACCACATCGGGCATGCTTTCACATTGCGATAGTAGAGTGTGGCTTGAACCAAATATAAGGCTCATGCTTTGCTTCATCCATGCGCCAATTTCAATGTCGTTATAAGCACGTTGCAAACCATCATACAATAACGCGGCGACTACGGGGTGGCGCTCATGTAATATAACGTTGCATCCAAGTGACGCAAGTACAAAACCATCACGCCCTAAGCCGGCAGTTGCATCAAGCACTACGGGCGTTGCGCCTTTATTTAAGCCAACCGCTTTGGCAATTGCTTGGCCTTTACCTCCACCAAACTTGCGCCTATGCGCCGCTGCGCCGGTTACAAAATCAACGTTGATCGCGCCTAATTTGGGTTCATCCGTTTTATATAAACTCAAGCCGCTATCGTCGTAATTCAGCCGAAAACCATTGTTTTGCTCTGCCCATTGAGCCAAACCAAAACGCGTTTCTAACTCATTTAAATAAGGGCGACACTCTTTAAAAGCACACTGAATAACCACTCTACACTCCGACGATAAAATACCTATTTAGTATATCAATCAGTACAGGTTAAAGCACTAAAATAGCTCTATATCGTTATTTTCAGTGGTATTTTGTAAGACAACTTCACTATCGTTACTACGCAAGCTAGCGAGTAGCCCATTACGAGTTTCACTAATTTGCTTAAGCTGACATTTAATAAATGCTAGATCGCTATTAGCAGAAGTAAACAACTGCGTAGTTTTATCTAGATTGGTAAAGTAAGGCGTTAAGTCACAAATATTATCACTCTCTTTTTGCACTTTAATTGCACTATCAAGCTCACTTAATTGCTCTATAAGCTGTTTAGCAATACTGTTTTTTGCCTGGCTCTGAGAATCTAATTGCTTCACTATGT
This sequence comes from Pseudoalteromonas sp. S3431, assembly GCF_000690035.1. Lineage (NCBI taxonomy): Bacteria > Pseudomonadati > Pseudomonadota > Gammaproteobacteria > Alteromonadales > Pseudoalteromonadaceae > Pseudoalteromonas > Pseudoalteromonas sp. S3431. The sequence continues at coordinate 1,040 of NZ_JJNY01000090.1, read as the reverse complement.
CTTCAAGCACGATGCCTATTTGCGTGGCCTGTTCGTAGCTATTTTCATTATTTTGTATAGTGATCACTTTTTCATTGGTGATCTCCAATATGTGTGGAAACAAATCTTTGTAATGCCCAAATTTAGCGCTATCGTCAACGGGCATGTTTTTTATCAGTAATGATATTTTAGGGTAATTAATAATTGTGCTGGAGCTAATATCGACAAACCGCTGTGCATGCCTATGTTGTTCTAATAACTCTTGTTCTAATGGGCACACTGCACTTTGCTGAGAATAAAATATGCCTCTACTTTCATACCAAAAAACAACAACAACATCTAAATCTAAATGTGTAAAAAATGCTAAAAAATATTCGCTTAATGATGAGAAATTATTAGCATGATAACTTTGCCCAACGTAGCGTATTATTCGGCCCATATCACCTGATTCAGTCATGGCCATTTCGGCTGTTTTATTTGCGTGAGCTACATCATATTTTAACTTTATGCCTTGCTGTCGATATTCGTAAAGCACTTTTATACGCGCCATTAATTCTTCTGCGTTAAAAGGCTTAGCTATATAGTCAGATGCACCAGCACTGTAACCTTTAACACGATCAGCCAACTCAATGTTGGATGATAAAAACATAACGGGAATATCTTTGGTTAGCTCATTTTTTTTAATCGTTTGGCAAACTTCAAAGCCTGATTTACCCGGCATTTCTATATCGAGCAAAATAATGTCGGGGTTATATTTATTAGCGAGCCTTAAACCTTCATCCCCATCTTTTGCATGAATAATTTTACAAAACCCTGCTAAAGACTCCTCTATTATATGGTGAACCAACTTATCGTCATCAATTGCCAATATTAGCTTTGCCATGCCCTAGTCCATTTTATTAGGTATGTTAAGAGCATAGCTCGGTAGACTGAATTTACTAAAAATTTTAGTGAATAAGTTAAGGCGTATTGATCTTTGTGGATTGAAATTCGTCCCTAGAAAGAACCCAAAGGGCAGCGCATGTTTGGCATTTATGCTGCGTTATCGCCTATTTATGGGG
>NZ_JJNY01000089.1:0-1097 GCF_000690035.1 Pseudoalteromonas sp. S3431 | reverse complement strand
TGGTGTTCAATAAGCTGTTAGGTTACTTTGTTAGCACTGGAAGTTTTACTCACAATTAGCTTGATTCTGCCTATGAGTTGGTTGGGATTTAAATATTATCGTGACTTTTATAGTTGTGGAGAAAAACTCAACTTATTTAAGCAAGCTTTCCCATTATTGATATTTGTAGCCTATTTGGTTTTTGTGTTTATTGTGGGTATAGAAGAGACCGTGATACTTTTCGAAGACTTTGGGATCAAAGGTCATGAATGGGGATGGTGGACTTTCTTTTTACCAAGCATTTCCTTTTGCTTAGTGATTTTTCCGTATCAAGTCTCAGAGATGTTTGGAGACTATCTACAGGTTTCACAGTTTGGAGGGAAGGAATACACTCGCTTTCTTGGAGTTATGTTATCAATTGTAATCATCATCCGGCATATTGTCGTCGTAACCTAACAAGTTAATTAATAAGGAAAATTTTAGCTAGCCGCTACGCGTCTATACAGCTAAAATTTTCCTATTATTAAGGCGTTGAGGCTGTAGAATTACTCTTTTTAGGAACATACACAACTATTCTTGGTTGGTTGCTTTTTAACCTTGAATCCATCTGTTCGCTGTGATCTAATAGATATTATTCACCCACGGTAAACTGTTATGGCTAACTACAAGCCTGACTTATCTTGTCAAAATAAATTCATTCCTATCAATTTCGCTGAGCAAATTCTGCCTGGCACTTTTGAGTATGCCCTTTGTTATATTGTCGAAAATAAACTCGATTTATCGGGGTTTGACGCGTGGTACAACAATGACAAAACGGGCGCGGCGGCGTATCCACCTTCGGTAATGCTAAAGATTATTTTACTGGGCTATGCACATGGTTTGATCAGTAGCCGTCGAATTGCTAAAGCGTGTGAGACGAACATTTTATTTATGAGTGTGTCGGGAGATATCCAGCCGCATTACACATCAATAGCAGGCTTCGTTGCTAAAATGCATGAACAGATTAAACCGATTTTTACGCAAGTGCTGATGATATGTGATGAGGAAGACTTGATAGGCCGCAACATGTTTGCCATTGATGGGTGTAAATTAAAGTCCAATGCGAGTAAAGAGTGGAG
>NZ_JJNY01000088.1:0-33597 GCF_000690035.1 Pseudoalteromonas sp. S3431 | reverse complement strand
GGCGTGTTGATCTTTGTGAATAGAAATTTGTTCAATCTAGGGGCGATTAAATCGCGGCGCGAGGTTTGTAATCAAGTGGTTTCGGTAACTGCTCCTGCGTAACTCTAATGGCTTGCATCCCTGTAAGAGTAAGTAAAAACCGAGTAAAGCTTCTATGCCTAGCTCGCGCCTACTTAACTTCATCAATGTAAGTAACATGAAGGTTAATCATCCCTAAAAAGCCCCATTAGGGCGGCGCATATTTGTACTGCATTATCGCCTATTTATGGGAAATAATCACACGACATAGGCTCTGTTTTGCCTGAAAAACAAACACACAGCTAAAATTAAATCTCAAAAGATAAACTGCTCCTAGGCTAAAACTTTTATGAGGATTGGTACTATAAAAAATACCTATTTTAATTTACACAACGCTACGAGTGAGCAATTTAAGACTGTAACGATATAGTAAGGGGTTGCGTTTAGTATTATATCGCTCTAAAAACACAGCCATACAGCATTAAAAAACAACAATACAATTTAAAATCAGAGACTTACACTTAAAACTCATATAATAGCAGCAAGAGTAATTTGCATATAAGCAGCAGGCCGATTACCCGCAAACCCAATATTTTCCAGTCATAAATATCATTACGTGTGATTAATTATTCCAAATTCAAGTTAGTAAATATAATGTTATGGTCTCCTAAAATCGCAACGATTTTAAGTAAATACTTGCAAACCAAAGTAATGAGCAATACCGCTTAAAATATTTGTTACCGCAACTGAACTCAAAATAAGCCCCATTATTCTACTTATTATACTTGCACCACTGTCACCAATTAATTTATGCACATGCGTAGCTAAGAGCAATAAAATTAGGACAATAGCCAACACCGCTAACATCGTTGATGATGTTATTAGCTGCTCAACCCATGTATGCTCTTCGTTACGAGTCATCAACACGGCCCCCAACATAGCACCAGGGCTTGCTATAGAAGGAATAGCCAGTGGGAAAATGGCGGTCTCAGTGCTATCTCGAACACTTTTTATTTCTGTTTCTGGTTTGCTTTCACCAAATATCATTGAAAGTGCAAAAATAAGTAATACTATGCCGCCAGCAATTTGAAATGCTGAAAGCGGAATTTCTATGGCATTAAGTAGTTGCTCACCCGCTACAACAAAAAATAAAAGCACGATGGCAGATACACCTACGGCTTTAAATATTACTTTGCGCTTAAATTTTTCATCTTCACCGCGAGTAACTGCAATAAATACAGGCACAGTGCCAATGGGGTCTATCACCGCAAAAAAGAAGATAAATATAGCTAATAATTCATGCATTACTGGGTTTCCTAGATAAAAAGCGTCTAATAAAAACGCTGCAACTACAACACAGTATGTTAGTATATCACGGTAGCGTAAGGATAAGAGAATGATGAATATAGAATCACTCGTAGGTAAAGCAAAACAAGTATGTGATAACCGTGGCGCACGTTTCACACCCATTCGTGAGAAAGTATTTCGCTTACTCGCTAGTGCCCAAGGTGGCGTGGGGGCCTATGACTTACTTGAACAATTAAAAGTAACTGAGTCAGGTGCTAAACCCGCCACTATATATCGCGCCTTAGATTTTTTGGCCGAACTAGGCTTTATTCATAAAATTGAAAGCACAAATGCATTTATGCTGTGTCATCATTTTGATCATATTCATCCCGTACAGTTATTAATTTGCGATACTTGTGGTTTTGTAAAAGAGTTACACTCTACCGTTATTTCGCATGAGCTTAATAACTTAGCGGCTGAGGGTGGATTTGTTGTTTCAGGACAAACTATCGAAGCACATGGAAAATGTGATTCTTGTAGGACATCCTAGCCCTCAAAGTTACCCATATTGGCTATACTTAATATAATTATAGTCATTTTCATAGTATCAATTTAAGAGTAAGCAATATGAATGTAGAGTTCATCAATCCTTTTTTATCTTCTTTGATAAATGTATTAAGTACCATGGCTCAAACTCAATTAAAGCCAGGTAAGCCACGTATCAAAACAGATGAAATAGCCTGTGGTGATGTGTCTGGCCTTATTGGCATGGTAGGCCCACAAACTAAAGGTTCATTTTCAATTACCTTTGATGAAGAGCTTGCATTAACTATTATGGAACGCATGCTAGGCGAACGCCCTGATTCAATTGATGAAGAAGTAACCGATATGGTTGGCGAAATTACTAATATGGTTACCGGTGGCGCTAAAAATTTATTAGGTGAAAAAGGCTTTGATTTTGATATGGCAACACCTATTGTCGTATCAGGGAAAGGGCATACAATTACCCATAAAAGCCAAGGTAAAAAAATCATCATGCCATTCACTAGCGATGCTGGTAATGCAAATATTGAAGTTAGTTTCGATAAGCTATGAGTTGGCAACAAAAGGTCATAGTATTAAAACCTCGCTCGCGGGGTTTTCATTTAATTGACGACGAAATATTGTCTCAACTTCCTGAACTTACTACTTACACAGTAGGCTTGTTACACCTATTCATCCAACATACCTCCGCTAGCCTTACTATAAACGAAAATGCCGATCCTACGGTGCGTATGGATATGGAAAGCCATTTCAATAAATTCGTTCCTGAATGCCAGCCTTATTACCGCCATGATTATGAAGGCGATGACGACATGCCCGCACATATTAAAACCAGCACATTGGGCTGTGAGTTAACTATTCCTATTTCTAATGGGTATTTAGCACTAGGTACATGGCAAGGTATTTACTTAGGTGAACATCGCAACTCTGGTGGCGCTAGGCGTATTATAGCAACGATTCAGGGGGAGCGGCTTTAATAAAAGCTTCAGGTTTTAAATTATTGACTCCTCCTATCTCACTCATACCTCATAACTTCAAAGTACAATACCTTTATTGTAGGCGCAGAGCTCGCGCGAGAAGCGATAGCTTCTAACAACCAAAACTTTAATGCTGAATATTGCATATAGAATAAAGTAGATAAGAGAGATTTTAAATTATAATTTTATTTATGATTTTTAATACAGAGAATTTTGAAAGGATATAAAAAGATTGGAGCGGTACACGAGGCTCGAACTCGTGACCTCGACCTTGGCAAGGTCGCGCTCTACCAACTGAGCTAGTACCGCATTTTACTTCTTTTAATCACTACAATTTCTTTTGGTTAGAAATTGGAGCGGTACACGAGGCTCGAACTCGTGACCTCGACCTTGGCAAGGTCGCGCTCTACCAACTGAGCTAGTACCGCATTTTTACTTCTTTTAATCACTACAATTTCTTTTGGTTAGAAATTGGAGCGGTACACGAGGCTCGAACTCGTGACCTCGACCTTGGCAAGGTCGCGCTCTACCAACTGAGCTAGTACCGCATTTTTACTTCTTCAGTTATTTTACGTTGGTGCGCGACGGGTCGCGTTCAACATTCTAGCAACTGAGCTAGTACCGCATTTTTACTTCTTCAGTTATTTTACGCTTAAGCGCGACGGGTCGCGTTCAACATTCTAGCAACTGAGCTAGTACCGCATTTATTGATGGTAATTCAATCACTCAAACACACTAACCCCGCGTGGGTTATCGTCTTGAGCGGGGCAGGATTCTACAATAATACGGAGTGTTTGCAAGTGTTTTTTACAAATTAAAGAAATTTTCTCTATAGATTTTTAATTCCATAATCGAATCTTTAATATCGTCCAAAGCAAGGTGTGAGCCTTTTTTGTTCACTTTAGCAAGCACTTCAGGTTTCCAGCGACGTGCTAATTCTTTAATAGTACTTACGTCGAGATTTCGGTAATGGAAAAAGTCTTCAAGTTCACGCATGTATTTATTCATAAAGCGACGATCTTGCCCAATTGAATTACCACACATTGGTGATACACCCGCAGGCACCCACTGTTTTAAAAAATCTAACGTTTGCGCTACAGCATGCTCTTCATCGAAGGTACTTGCTTTGCAGCGCGCTGTTAACCCCGATTTACCATGCTGAGTCGTACACCACTCGTCCATACCATTTAGTAATTCATCATTTTGATGAATAGCTATAGTTGGCCCTTCGGCTAATATATTCAGGTCTGCGTCAGTGACAACCGTCGCAATTTCGAGTATTTTATCGGTCTCTGGTTCGAGTCCGGTCATTTCAAGATCGAGCCAAATTAAATTTGATTTATTAATAGTCATAATACCTAAGCGGTGCTTTCCTTTAGATCCAACGCATTTCGATATATCATATTAGCATCAACCGTCGAGCTAAAGCTTTTTTTAGGAAAAGCGACATTTAACTAAGGTTATAGGCCTCCAGTGGCAAAACAGAAAAAATTAAGTAAAGGCCAATCGCGTCAGATCAAGGCCAACCATCAAAAGCGTATTAATAGCGCTGACTCAAAACCAGCTAAAAAAGGCGCGCAAGAATGGCAAACCGATAATTTAGGTCAGGTCGAGAACGCAATTGTGATCAGTCGTTTTGGCCAACACGCCGATGTCGAAACACAGAACGGCGATGTACTGCGTTGTAATATACGCCGTACCGTGTCAAATTTAGTGTGTGGTGATGAGGTATTGTTTCGCCGTGCCAAAGTAAGTGAAGGTGATTTAGCCGGAGTAATTGAAGCCACGCAAGAGCGTCGTTCGCAACTTACCCGCCCTGACTTTTACGACGGCGTGAAAGTTATTGCAGCTAACATTGACCAAATACTCATGGTATCGGCGGTATTACCTGAGTTTACCCCAAGTATTATCGACCGCTATTTAATAGCCTGTGAAGATATGGGTATTGAGCCAATTTTAGTACTCAATAAAATAGATTTAATTGATGACGCAGGTCTTAGTGAAATACAAAAAGTTCTCGATATTTATCGTAAACTTGATTACCAAGTACTCCTTGTTAGTAATATATCGGGTAATGGTATTGATGAATTAAAAGAAGTCCTTGTTGGTAAAAATAACATTTTTGTTGGCCAAAGTGGTGTGGGTAAATCAACTCTTGTTAATACTGTATTACCTAACGCTGAAATATTAACTAAAGAAGTATCTGAAAACAGCGGCCTCGGCCAGCATACAACAACTGTTTCACGCCTTCACCATTTACCAAGTGGCGGTAACCTAATCGACTCACCAGGAATTCGTGAGTTTGGTTTGTGGCACTTAGATGTTGAGCGTGTAACGTGGTGTTTTAAAGAGTTTAGAGAATTTATTGGCGGATGCCGCTTTAGAGATTGCAAACATTTAAACGATCCGGGCTGTATAGTTAAAGAGGCAGTAGCCGATGGAAGAATTTCTCAATTGCGCTTTGATAGCTACCATCGAATTTTAGAAACAATGGCCGATGGCCGTGCAGGCGCCCGAGCGCCTCGCGTATAATTTAGGAAAAATACTGTGAGTTTAGACAAATTTAAAATCGCAATGCAGTACGCAATGCCAAAACATTTTATTTCACGCGTAGTAGGCAAATTAGCCGCTGCTAAAGCAGGCGCATTAACAACCACATTAATTAAGCTATTTATTAAGCAATACAAAATAGACATGAGCGAAGCCCAATACCCAGATCCTGCTCATTATAAAAGCTTTAATGAATTTTTTACTCGCCCTTTAAAAGACGGCATGCGCCCAATGAATGATGATAGCAATATCATCATTCATCCAGTGGATGGCGCAATCAGCCAGCTAGGTGATATTGTTGACGGACAGCTAATACAAGCTAAAGGTCACGATTACAGCTTACAAGCGCTACTAGGCGGCTCACAAGATGATACAACACCATTTTTAGGCGGTAAGTTTGCCACCATTTATTTAGCACCTAAAGATTACCACCGTATTCATATGCCAATTGATGGCACACTAAGCAAAATGATTTACGTGCCAGGTGATTTATTTTCAGTAAACCCACTTACAGCGCAAAACGTGCCTAACTTGTTTGCACGTAATGAACGAGTAGTCGCAATTTTTGAAACTGAGATTGGTCCGCTTGCTATGGTACTTGTTGGCGCAACAATTGTAGCCAGCATAGAAACTATTTGGGCAGGTACTGTCACGCCACCAGCTGGTAGCGATGTATTTAGTTGGAAATACCCAACCACTGGCGATAACGCTATCACGCTTAAAAAGGGTGAAGAAATGGGTCGCTTTAAATTAGGCTCTACTGTGGTACTTGCATGGGGTGCTGATAAGGCTGAAATACTGGACGATCAACTACCAGAAGTGGTTACTCGCTTAGGTACTGCGTTTGCAAAAATTAACGACTAAAATCAATCGTTAATTCGGAATCAAAAAAACCGAGTTTAATTAACGCGGTTTTTTATTTCTGTAGACGTAGAGCTTGCTCACGTTAAAAGCGTCAGCTTTTGGTTTATATGTAATTGTAGGCTGTAGCGTTTATATTTTTATGGACTTCGCCCATCACGCCAGCAAGCTGTGAGTCTACAGTTTGGTGCAAAAATTTTGATGTGTTGTAGACGTAGAGCTTGCTCACGTGAAAAGCGCAGCTTTTGGTTTATATGTAATTGTAGGCTGTAGCGTTTATATTTTTATGGACTTCGCCCATCACGCCAGCAAGCTGTGAGTCTACAGTTTGGTGCAAAAATTTTGATGTGTTGTAGACGTAGAGCTTGCTCACGTGAAAAGCGCAGCTTTTAGTTTCTTAAAGCCACATGTAGTAACAGGCACAAGCCCCTTCAAAACCTATTTTCCACACTCTTTACACTCTAAATCTTTAATCACTTTAAAATGCTGTTGCTTGAAAGTAAGCGCATCAAAGGTTATAAACACACACCCCTCTGCATGCCCCAGCAATAAATTGAGCGTAAGTTGCGCCTGCATAGAGCCTATTACACCCAGTAGTGGGCTAATTACCCCAGCATTACTGCAATTTATAACCGGTGTAGCTTCGCTTTGTGGAAAAACACAGCCATAACATGGGCTATCACTTTGCCTAAAATCAAAGCCCATTAACTGCCCTTTGGTTGCGAGTGCAGCACCAGAAATTAACGGTGTTTTATTAGCAATACAATAACGATTAACGCTATAGCGAGTGCTAAAGTTATCAGAGCAATCAAGTACTATGTCAGCACCTTTTAGAATATTAGTGGCGTTACTCTCATCTAACTTTTGGCAATGCGTTACTATGTTTATTTGATTATTCAGGCTCGCTAATACTTTACCCGCTGCAGCGACCTTGCTTTGTCCTAAGTGATTTATTTTATAAAGCACTTGGCGCTGTAAGTTTGAAAGCTCAACCTCATCATCGTCAATTAAAATAAGCGCTCCAACACCCGCAGCGGCCAAATATAAAAGTGCTGGGCTACCTAAACCACCAGCCCCAACTACTGCAACCGTTGAGGATTTAAGTGCTAACTGCCCTTCAAGCCCAACTTCTTCAAGCAATAAATGGCGGCTGTAACGCAGGGTTTCTTTATCGCTTAGCTCACTCACGTTTATCAGCCTTATTAGTATTACCCTTGTTAGTTTTAATTGGCACTGCTTATGGCCACTTGCAGAGCGCTTATAGCCTCTACGTAATTATCAGCCTCGGTAATCGCACGCACTACGGCAACACTGCCTACGCCTGTTTTAGCTACCTGCTCAGCACGGCTTAAATCAATCCCACCTATTGCTACTGTTGGGTAGCTTTGCATAAGCGGCACAAATTTAATCAGCTTTTCAAGACCTTGTATTTGCCCTGTCATGTCTTTGGTGGTGGTTGGGTAAATAGCACCAAATGCCATATAACTAGGGCGATAATTATGCGCACGTAGCATTTCATAAAAACCATGAGTAGAAAGCCCAAGCCTTAGCCCAGCGTCTTTAATTGCCGCTAAATTAGCAATGTCTAAATCCTCTTGCCCTAAATGCACGCCATATGCACCGTGCTTAATAGCTAACTGCCAGTAGTCGTTTATAAATACCTGTGCGTTGTATTGCTTGCCCAGCTCAACAGCTTGCTTAATGAGCCCATCAAGCTCATCTTGCGTTTTATTTTTAACGCGTAACTGCGCTGTTTTAATGCTTTGTTGTAAACACTTTTCTAACCAATCTGTGCTATCTACAACCGCATATAAGCCAAGAGATTTACTTTCGCAAGGAGCAAAATCAGCAGCCATATTAAAATCAAGCGGCACATCAAAATCTAGTTCATCGCCCAGCCAGCTACCGGGCTCAATTACTTGTGGGTAGTCAGCTAAATTAGTGGGGAACGATGTATGAGCAACCGGTCCAATCCCTTCGCCGTAGCGTACCGACTGTTTTAGCCCTTGGTTTATATACGCTTTAGCTAAAATAAAGGCATCTTTTAATGGGTAGTCTTTAGCTAAACACGCAGCAATTACTGAAGCCATGCTACACCCGGTGCCGTGGTTATGCGGTGTTTGTATTTTTTGATTACCTAACCAATATTCTTCGCCATTTTGTGTATTACTATCAATACAATAATCAATGCAGTAGCCACTTGGGTAATCCCAATGTCCGCCTTTAATAACAACGGCTTTTGCGCCCCAGCTTAATAGCTTATTAGCCGCTTCTTTTATTGCAGCCGGGCCAATTAAATACACACCGGTTAATAACTGTGTTTCATGGGTGTTTGGGGTTATTACATCCACCAGCGGCAGTAAACATTCTTTTATTGCACTTACTGTGTCCTCTTCTGTTAGTAAGTCACCGCTTGAAGCAATCGCAACAGGGTCATATACAATAACGGGAGGCACAGGCCACTTAGCTTTATAATGACTTATATGTTCGCTGATCAACTGAATTTGCTGCACATTGGCTAACATGCCAATTTTTATTACTTTGGCTTTCATGTCTTTTTCAAGCGCAAGTAACTGCGATTCAATAATATCGGTAGACACCGCATTAATAGCTTCTACGCCTAAACTATTTTGTGCAGTAAGCGCCGTAATTGCCGTGCAGCCATGTACACCAAAACTTTGCATTGCTTTTATATCAGCTTGAATACCTGCACCGCCGCCCGAATCAGAACCGGCAATTGTCCATACTACGTTATTCATATTCTTTCCTTCACTGCTGATGCCAAAATGGCATACCCATTGTTGGGGTTGATGGGGCTGCAACGTCTTTTTCCGGCATTGCTTTTGCTTGATATGCAAAGCGCCCCGCCTCTACTGCGGCTTTAAATGCGCGGCTCATAGTAATTGGGCAGCCCGCCCCTGCAATGGCTGAATTTAATAATACCGCATCATACCCCATTTCGAGTGCTTGGCAGGCATGCGATGGCAAACCTAAACCTGCATCTACTATTAATGTGGTATCGGGTAAACGCTCTCGGATAGTTTTTAAATTATAACTATTTAACAAGCCTTTACCGGTGCCTATTGGCGCACCCCACGGCATAAGCACCTCACACCCTAGCTCATTTAAGCGCTGACAAAGTACTAAATCATCGGTGCAATAAGGCAATACTTTAAAGCCATCATTAATTAATATTTTTGTGGCTTCAAGTAGCGCAAAAGGGTCAGGCTGTAAATTGTAATCATCGCCAATCAGCTCTAGCTTAATCCAGTCGGTGGCAAATACCTCTCGGCACATTTTTGCAAGCGTTATAGCTTCTTTAACGCTGTGGCACCCTGCGGTATTAGGGAGTATTTTTAAACCTGTATTTTTTATTAACTGCCAAAAGTCATCACCCGCTGCTGCACTTTGTTGGCGCCTAAGCGACACGGTTACAATTTCAGCGCCAGAGGCGACTATCGATTGGGTCATAATGTCGGGTGACGGATAAAGCGCAGAGCCTATCAATAAACGACTCTTTATTTGCTCTCCATAAATAGTTAAACAGTCTTTAGTTTGCATGAGCTTTATCCGCCTTGAATGGGTGACAGTAACTCAACACTGTCGCCTTCATTAAGTACATAGTTACTGTGCCGACTTTGTGGAATAAATTCGCCATTAACAGCCACAGCAAAAGGCGCAACTGCACCAAAACTTTGAAGTACCTCAACGAGCGCTTTGCTATTAACATTAAGTAGCTCGCCATTAATTGTAATGTTCATTTTATTCTCACTCTATTCGTGAAACTACTTGCGCCACTAATGCCGGTGCCAGCATATAACCATGACGATATAAGCCGTTAATGCTAATTACATTGCCAACTTGTGATACTTCTGGGCGGTTATCGCTAAATGCAGGGCGTAATCCGGCTTGAATATTAAGTAGTCGTGCTTCGGCAAATCCGCTGTGTACGGTATAAGCCGCTGAAAGTAACTCAAGAGTTGATCGCACTGTTGCGGCGCCGCTATCTTGCGATTCTATTTCGGTCGCACCAATTACATATTCATGATTAGGTTTAGGCGCTATATAAATTGGGTAACGCGGATGCATTAAACGCACAGGTCGCGTTAAATTTACTTCAGGTGCATATAGCCTTGCTACTTCACCGCGCACACCTCTAAGCGGTTTATCGCTTTTAGCACCAAGCCCACGACAATCAATAATGTAGTCAAATGGTCGATTATTTATTTCGCCGTTTTTAATGGTTACGCGCTGGTTAAACACACACTTAACTTTGCGCTTGTTGAGCATGGTAAAACTTGCTTTATAAAAGGCTTGGTTATCTATTTGCCCCTCGCAGGGTAAAAATAGACCTTGGTTAAACCGATTAGCAAGCTCTGGCTCTAACTGCGCTATTTGCTGAGCATTCAATGCCTGAGCGCTGTGCCCTGCTATAGGCTTTATTCTCTGGGTAAAGCTTTGTAAATCGCCTTTATCTTGCTGATGCGCAACGACCAATGTGCCTTGCTGCTGAAAAAAAACTTCACTTTCAAGTTCTGCAATAATGCCCGGCCAGCGTTTCATTGAATCAAGCCCCATTAAAGCTAAATCAGCCTCACACAATACCGACTCAGCAAGCGGGGCAAGCATTGCTGCTGCCACTTTACCGGCGCTATTTGGGGTTTGCTCGTCGTCTGCTTCAAACACCGTTACATGATGCAACTTACTTAGCTCAAGGGCAGCTAAGCGCCCTGCTAAACCAAAACCCACCACAGCAATGTTATAAAACATAAAACCTCCAAAAGCAGTTATTAGTAGGTGCGAACTCACTCGCACTTCTTCAATGTTTAAAGAAGCGAGGTATAAAACCTCACCTACATCTGTATCTAACTTATTGCTATACCGCTTTGTGGTAAATTTCTGAGCCTGTTTGCTTAAACTCAGCAGATTTAGCTTTCATTTCGGCTTCTACATCAATCATTTTTATTTCAATAGCGTCGCCAGCGTCATTTGGATCAATACCGCGTGTTTCTAAATCTTTAGCGTAATCGCGTACTTCTTGGCTAATTTTCATAGAGCAAAATTTAGGGCCACACATAGAGCAAAAGTGAGCCACTTTGCCTGACTCTTGTGGAAGGGTTTCGTCGTGATACTCGCGAGCACGGTCTGGATCTAAACCTATATTAAATTGGTCATGCCATCTAAACTCAAAACGCGCTTTTGATAAGGCGTTATCACGCTCTTGCGCGCCAGGGTGCCCTTTTGCTAAATCGGCGGCATGCGCTGCAATTTTGTAAGTAATTAAACCTTCTTTAACATCTTCTTTATTTGGCAGACCCAAATGCTCTTTAGGTGTTACATAACAAAGCATTGCACAGCCGTACCATGCTATTTGGGCCGCCCCAATACCTGAGGTGATATGATCGTACCCTGGTGCAATATCGGTCGTTAACGGGCCTAAAGTGTAAAATGGCGCTTCGTCGCAATGCTTTAATTGCTCATCCATATTGGCTTTAATCATGTGCATTGGCACATGCCCTGGGCCTTCAATAAATACTTGTACGTCGTGCTTCCACGCAATTTTAGTCAGTTCACCTAATGTGCGCAGCTCACTAAACTGCGCTTCATCGTTGGCATCAGCAATAGAGCCTGGACGAAGTCCATCACCGAGTGAAAAACACACATCGTATTGTTTTAAAATTTCGCAAATGTCTTCAAAGTGCGTGTATAAAAAGTTTTCTTTGTGATGCGCTAAACACCACTTAGCCATAATTGAGCCACCGCGCGACACAATACCGGTTACACGTTTAGCGGTCATTGGTACATAACGCAGTAATACACCCGCATGAATAGTAAAGTAATCAACACCCTGCTCGGCTTGCTCAATTAGCGTATCGCGAAAAATTTCCCACGTTAAATCCTCAGCCACACCGTTTACTTTTTCAAGCGCTTGATAAATCGGTACTGTCCCAATAGGTACAGGCGAATTACGCACAACCCATTCGCGCGTTTCGTGAATGTAACGGCCCGTTGATAAGTCCATCACGGTGTCTGCCCCCCAGCGGGTAGACCACACCATTTTTTCTACTTCTTCTTCAATAGATGAGCTGACCGACGAGTTACCAATGTTGGCGTTAACTTTAACTAAAAAGTTACGACCGACAATCATAGGCTCTGTTTCTGGATGGTTTATATTATTTGGTAAAATAGCGCGACCACGGGCTATTTCGTCGCGTACAAACTCTGGGGTAATAAATTCAGGAATACTCGCACCAAACGACTCGCCTTTATGCTGCGCGGCTAGTAATTCTTTACGAATTTCTGCACGTCCCATATTTTCGCGAACGGCTACGTATTCCATTTCAGGAGTAATAATCCCTTGGCGTGCGTAGTGCATTTGCGTTACGTTTTTACCAGCGACACCACGGCGAATTTTTGGCAAGTGATCAAAGCGAATATGATCCAGCCCTTCATCTGCCATGCGCTGCTGCGAAAACTGCGACGTCACTGATTCTAAAATTTCAGTGTCACCACGGTTTTCAATCCATTGTTCACGAAATTTTGGTAAGCCTTTACGCACGTCTAGTTCAAAATTAGGATCGGTATACGGGCCCGACGTATCGTAAACGCGAAGCGGATCGTTTGACTCATAAACAGGGTTTTCATCTGTACCGCCAATAAACGTATCACTTAACGTGATTTCACGCATACCAACGCGCACGCCTGGTTGAGTACCTTCAACGTATACTTTATGAGAATTTGGGAACGGTTGACCCGTTAAGTTATAAATATATTCAGACGCGGCAGCGCGAGTTTCTCGGCGTGACGCTTTATTTGTAGTATTTGACATGACTTGCCTCATTGCTTAAGGGTTGTCTTGTCAGATATTCCGAGGAATAGAGAAAGATCGTAAAGTAGCGTACATGCTACTTTGCAGCCTAAAAAAACAAAATCACTTTATTGTGCGCATAAAAAAAGACGCACAAGCGTCCTATTTTAGGCAGCTTGTTCCCTACGCAGGTATTAACCTGATCAGGTTCACGGATCCCGCTTTCGCGATCTCAGCCACAAACTAATTACTTAGCTTTGGCACTCCGACAAGTATTGATATATAAATTTTGTTCGTCGATTCGAAGATGTTATTCAACAAATCTGCGCTGAGTGTACGTCAGTTAAAAACTGCCCGCAAGGGGCTGTTTTTCAAAAACTTAAAATTATTTAGGGATAAACACAAATGTTTGCTCGCCTTGCATGACTAATTGCTGGTCTTGCATTTTAAGCTCTGCGCCTTGATTTAAGGCTTGTAATAACTGCTGCTCAAACTCATCAAGTTCTTTTCCGCACGACTTGCGCGTCATACCTAATTTACTTACGGTAAGATTACTTTCTTCAAGCGAGCCCTCACCAAAAAATTTGTTACAGCCAGCAAAACCATTTACTTGCAGCGCTTCAATAAAGCTCATTGATGCGTTAAAAGAGGGTGGAATTGCTAAACCATCAACATGTGATAATTGCCATTGGGTGTATTTTAGCTGCTCACTGGTAACCGTCCCTGTCGATGCGCAACCAACACATAAACCGATTATAAGCATCGGTATTGCTGCTAATTTCATGCTACTACTAACTAATTGTCTAATTACTGTAATAATAACAATATTTATGCGATTTATCCGTTAAAAATGCATGTTTAAAATGTAAATTTTTGTTCTATGATAGTTCAAAAGTTACGCTACTACGCACTAAGTTGTAGTTTTGAATACATTATCTATTTGCTCAGGCAAAAATGGGCGGCCTTTTTCATTAACCGACGTTCCTATTATTAGTGCATTGAGCATTACTTTTTCATCATATTTACGAACAACCGTTTGCTTAAAAGCAAATTTAAGGCGACTTATGCGCTGCGGCTCTACAGCCACATAAAACTCATCACCCGGTAAGAGCGAATGCTTATAATCCATTTCGCTGCGCATCACGACTAGATTAATTTTATCTTTTGCTAACTGAGCAAAATCAATACCATTTGCGTATAAAAATTCGTGGCGAGCGTGCTCCAAATAATTAAAATACACACTGTTATTTACAATGCCTTGTAAGTCACATTCGTAATCACGCACTTTAAAGTCAACTTTAAAGGTCATATTAATAATCCTAATTATTTAACGTATAATTGCCGAGTTTATAGCACATGTGCTCAAATAATTGCTACCATACGAGTCCCTAAAATGGAGTTAAGTAACCTAATGAACTTACGTTTGTCTTTAATTACCGCAGCACTTTTACCGCTGCTTGGTGCACCACTTGCAGCTAACGCTGACGATAGCAACCTAGAAAGAATTGTTGTAACTGGCGATTTTCAACGCGAAAGCATTCAAACCTTAAGCGCGAGTGCGAGCTTATTCAGCGAAGAAGAAATTAATCTACGTGGTGCAAGTTACTTAGACGAAATATTAGGCAGTACCGCCAATGTAAACTTTACTTCTGGCGCGTCGCGCGGACGCTATATCCAAATCCGTGGCGTGGGGCTTCGCTCACAATTTGTAGACCCGATTAATCCATCAGTTGGTTTAGTTATTGATGGTATTAACTATTCTGGCCTTGGTGGCAGCTCATTATTATTTGATATAGACCAAGTAGAAATTTATCGCGGCCCACAAGGCACTCGCTTTGGCGCAGACGGTATGGCCGGCATGATCCAAATGGGTTCAGCTAAAGCCACAAGCGATCCAAGTTTAAAATTACAAGTAGGTGCTGGCACCTACAATACACGTGAAGCAGGCATTGCAGCAAGCACAGGCTTAACAGATGACTCTAGCGCACGCGTTAGCTACTTTCGCAGAAAGTCAGACGGTTACGTAGATAACCTGTACTTAAATGACGAAACACAAAATCAAGACGAGCAAGTAGCGCGTTTTAAATTAAACAGCCAGCTTACAAAGCATTTAAATACTGAGTTAAACCTTCACTATATTGACATAAACAATGGTTACGATGCGTTTACGCTTGATAACAGCCGCAATAGTGTTGCCGATGAACCAGGCCAAGATAATCAACAAAGCTACGCTATAGGCGTTAATAATACTTACACGGGTTTTGACGCTTTTGATGTAAATCTAAACCTATCGGCTATTGATACCGAGTTACTTTACAGCTTTGACGAAGACTGGGGTTGTAACGATACAAGTGAACCACAGTTATGTGCTGCTGGTTTACATCCTGATGGATACAGCTCAACAGATCTTTACAGCCGCGATCGCGACGATCAGTCTGTAGATTTACAGTTTAATTCTAAAACAGGTAACTGGGTTGCGGGTATTTATTACCAAAACCGTGATGTTGATTTAGAGCGCCAATACACATGGTTAGCAAGCCCATTTACATCAACATACGAAACGAGTAACGTTGCAGTATATGGTCAAGTAGCGACTCCAATTGGTCCTAAAACAACACTCATTACAGGTTTACGTGTAGAGCAATACCAAGGTAACTACACCGATAGCAATGGCTTTATACAAGACACTGACGATGTAATGGTTGGCGGTAAAATTGCGCTAGAGTATCAAGTAATTGACCGCACTATGATCTACACCAGCATAACCCGTGGCTACAAAGCCGGTGGTATTAATTCAGAAGCGCTTGCTAAAGCGAAAGATGAAGGCTTAAACCTAAGCGCTGATTTTTTCCAGCAACACACCAGTTTCGACCCTGAATATTTATGGAGTGGCGAATTCGGCGTTAAAGGCTCATCACTTGATGACAAATTTACACTTCGCTTAGCTGCATTTTACATGCACCGCGATGATATTCAGTTAAAAGCATGGCAAGTAGAAGGTCAGCAATTTACCGGTTATGTTGATAACGCAAGTTCTGGCAGCAATTACGGACTAGAAGTTGAAGGTAGTTACCAACTAACTGATAATCTGTTTTTAACAGGTAGCGCTGGTTACTTAAACACTGAAATAGACGACTTTGTAACACAATCAGGCTTAAATCAAGACGGTCGTGAACAGGCACAGTCACCTAAATACCAATATGCGTTTACTGCTCGTTATAACTTTACTAATGAGCTTTACGGTATGGTTGGTATTGAAGGTAAGGACGATTACTATTTTTCTGATAGTCATAACTCACAGGCACCAAGCAGTAACTTAGTTAATTTAAGCTTTGGCTATGAAGCAGACATGTGGGCAGTTCGCGCATGGGCTCGTAACGTGTTTGACGAAACAGTCCCTACACGTGGTTTTGAATTTGGTAACGACCCACAAGATGGCTACGCAACACATACCTACACACAATTAGGTGAGCCTCGCGTAGCAGGTGTTACGTTTACACTTAATCTGTAAAGCATAGCCGTTGGCTTTCAAATGAAAGCTACAGCAAGCAATAAAAACACCGCGTTTAAATTAAACGCGGTGTTTTTATTTGTAGGTGAGGTTTTATACCTCGCTTTTTATAAAGTTAAATTACATGAGCGCGAAATAAATTCGCACCTACAGGCTTGATGTTTATTTGTAGGTGAGGTTTTATACCTCGCTTTTTATAAAGTTAAATTACACGAGCGCGAAATAAATTCGCACCTACAGGTTGGGCGTAGGTTGTTGGGGTTGATGTTTATTGTAGGTGAGGTTTTATACCTCGCTTATTTATAAAGTTAAGTTGCACGTGCGCGAAATAAATTCGCACCTAAAGGTCAAGCATCACACTCTTTGCATATCAAACATAAATAATAATAAAATGTGTTGTAGACGTAGAGCTTGCTCACGTGAGAAGCGAAGCTTCTTATTACTTTAAACTAACCAAATAAAAAGACCTTAAAGCTTCGCTTTAACGCGCCAGCAAGCTGTGCGCCTACAAGTCCAGCATTACGCTCTTTGCACATCAAACGCTATTACGTCTTTAATTTTTTCTTTATTTGTTGCGAGCATTACAAGCCTATCAATCCCCAAAGCCACCCCTGCGCACTGTGGTAATCCATGCTCCAGCGCTTTAATTAAACGCGTATCCATTGGTACTTGTTTTAAACCGTTTACAGCGCGGTATGCGTTATCTTCATTAAAACGTTTAGCTTGCTCGCTGGCATTAGTGAGTTCGTTAAAACCATTCGCTAATTCCATATTTTTATAATAAAGCTCAAAGCGTCCTGCTACGCGTGCATCGTGTTCACAAATTTGTGCAAGTGCCGCTTGAGAAGCTGGAAAATGATACACAAAACATGGTTTTTCTTGTCCTATTGTGGGCTCCACTTTCATACAAAATAATAATTGCAGTAAGGTATCTTTATGCGTTTCATTTTGGGCTATATCAGCAAACCCATGCTCACACGCTAGTTGCTTTAATTGCTCTATGTTCGCTGTTAGCGGATCGAGCCCTAATGCTTGTTCAAACGCTTGCTGATAAGTAAGCCTTGTTGCCGGCTCGACATCTAAAACAAGCCGCATTAGCTCATCCATTTCATCCATAAGTGCAAATTCATCAAAGCCTGGGCGATACCATTCCAGCATTGTAAATTCAGGATTGTGATGACTACCGGCTTCTTCATTTCTAAATGCTTTACAAAGCTGAAAAATAGCGCCTGAGCCTGCCGCTAACAAGCGTTTCATAGCAAACTCTGGAGATGTTTGTAAAAATAGAGGAAGCCCACCTGCGTGCCCTGGACCTACAAATTTGGTATTAAAACTAGCTAAGTGCACATCGGTTACACTGGCAGCACTTAAGCTTGGCGTTTCGACTTCTAAAACATCACGTGCATAAAAAAATTCACGGATGCTACGTAATATCACTGCGCGTTGTTTTAGTGTTTCAATGCTTGCGCTTGGGGCCCAAAGATCTGCTGACATATTTTCTCCAAAAAAAATCCCAGCGTAAGCTGGGATTTTATAAACAATGTTAAAGCTTACTTAACACGGCTTACGTATTCACCGTTACGAGTGTCTACTTTAATTACTTCGCCAATTTGTACGAATAATGGAACTCGTACCACAGCGCCTGTGCTAAGCGTTGCTGGTTTACCACCAGTACCCGCTGTGTCGCCCTTAAGGCCAGGATCTGTTTCAGTGATCTCAAGCTCAACAAAGTTAGGTGGTGTAACAGCAATAGGGCTGCCGTTCCATAATGTGATTGTACATAAATCATTTTCAACTAACCATTTAACAGCATCGCCTAGTGCTTTTTCGTCAGCGGCAATTTGCTCAAATGTTTCGTTGTTCATGAAATGCCAAAATTCGCCGTCTGTGTATAGATACGCTAAATCTGTATCCATTACATCAGCACCTTCAACTGATTCACCCGATTTAAAGGTTTTTTCAAGCACCTTACCAGAGATAAGTTTACGGATACGAACACGGTTGAACGCCTGGCCTTTACCAGGTTTTACCATTTCATTTTCTAAGATACTGCAAGGCTCGCCGTCCATCATAATTTTTAGGCCGCCCTTGAACTCGTTGGTGCTATAATTCGCCATCGTTTCCTCTATTTATATTTTTTCGAGTAATCTACATGCCAATGATACAAAGAAATGAAGCAAATTTGCATAAAAACTGGCAAAAAGAATTAGCAAATGTAGTTACCTGCCCAAAGACCTTGCTTGAAATGGTCGGTTTATCGAGCCAAGTCCATGAAAACGACCTAAAAGCCCGTAGTTTATTTCCGGTACGCGTGCCTATCCCTTTTATAAAAAAAATACGCAAAGGCGATCCAAACGATCCTCTTTTGCTACAAGTAATGCCACGCCATCAAGAATTTTTGACTAAATCGGGTTTTAATAAAGATCCCCTACTTGAGCAAGACAACGACCAACCAGGCCTTTTACATAAGTATAAATCACGTGTTTTGGTGATGTTTAAAACCGGCTGTGCAGTAAATTGTCGTTACTGCTTTAGAAGGCATTTTCCATATCAAGAAAACCAACTTAATAAAAAAAGTCTGCTTGAAACACTAAGCTACATAAAATCAGATGCTGATATAAACGAAGTGATTTTAAGTGGCGGCGATCCACTTATGGCCAAAGATGATGCAATAAGCTGGTTTTTAGATGAGCTTGAGCAATTACCACAAATTAAACGAATGCGAATTCATAGCCGTTTACCTGTTGTTATTCCTGCACGTATTACCAATGAGTTATGTGAGCGATTAGCAAAATCGCCATTAAAAATCATTTTTATTAATCACATAAACCACGCCAACGAAATAGACGCTGATTTTAAAGCAGCTATGCAAAAGCTTAAACAAGCAAACGTAACGCTTTTAAACCAAGCTGTAATTTTAAAAGATGTGAACGATACGCTCGATGCGCAAATAAATTTAAGCGAAGCGTTATTTGACGCAGACGTATTACCGTATTATTTGTATTTGCTCGATAAAGTTGAAGGGGCCAGCCACTTTGATATTAACGAAGAAGACGCTATAAAAATAATGGCAGAGCTATTAAAAGCCCTGCCTGGATTTTTAGTGCCTAAATTAGTTAGAGAAATAGGTGGTCAAAAAAGCAAAACACCTATCGATCTTAAGCTAATTTAAACATATATATTTACGTTGTTACCCAATGATGCAGTTACCGACTTAGCCGGTGTTTGTGCACTTGACGATTGTGCAGCACCTTCAATAAGTGCAAGTGCTGCTGCGCCATCTGCTAGTTGCTGCTTTTTAGATAAAGCAGCGCTATAAAGCTCACTGCCTTGGCCTGAGCCAGAAACAGCGGGTAAACTTGTGCCTGATATATTCATATAACAAACCTGACTTTTAAATGTAATCCAAGTATTATGTCGGCCATGCAGTACAAAGCTTTAGGAAAACCATGGATTCAATTATTGAACAACTCAATACTAATTTAAAAATTGTTTATCGTCAGGCGCTTGATGCCGACAAAAAACTCGATGAACTACAACAGCAAGGCCATGGCAAATTTAAAGCCTTATTTGCACAAGATGCTGGTTTTAGCTTTGAAGCTAAACGCTTTAAGCCGTATGTTCTTGACGTAGCCGCTGACGTTGAAAGCTTATCTAACGATGGTTTTGATGAAGAAAAACTTAAAACAACCGTTATTAAGTTACAACAAATACTCACGCTGTTAGCTACTTTTAAGTAAAGCTTAAAAATAAAAATGCCGCTATTTAGCGGCATTTTTATTTTAAGTTAATCTAAACTTGGTAATATTTGCTCACCAAACCACTGCGTTAATAAGCGTTTTTCGTAATAAAATGATTCTTCGCGGCCCATTTTAATTTTATCCATAAAGCCCATATCTTTAAGCTCTACATCACTGCCTTTATTAAGTACGCTACCATCTTTATCTGTTAACGAATAATTGAGCTTAATGCGCGGAAAATAGATTGGTTTTACTACACGTATTTCATCCATACCGCCGTATCGCACATCACCGGCTAAATCTAAATCAGTGAACTCTACGTTTAATTTATAACCTTTTGGTAGCTGCTCAGCAAGCTTAGCCATATGTTTTTCAAAGCTACTTGCAATGTGTTTATGATACGACCCTCTGGCTTGATTCGACGCTCGTACATCACGATAATCGTTAAAGTCATGCCATTTAACAATAGACTCCCCAGCATGAGCAAATACAGGGAGTGCTATACACATTGTCATTGCTATTTTCTTAACTGAATTCATATCGTTCTCCAAAAAGGTGTACCAATTACAATAGAGTGAATTGCAATAAGCCCAGTATTCATACCTAAATTACCAATGGCATATTAACAGTCATTCATTAACTATAACTTAACCATACCTTTTAAATTTTTGACAGTATTTTGTCGCTTGCGGCTTCAATTAAATCAAGCACATTTTCAAAGCCATCATCACCGCCGTAATAAGGATCGGGAATCGCACTAACGCTCTGTTCACCAAACTCTAAAAACAACGCTAATTTGTACTGTAAATGCGCAGGGCACTGGGCTTTTAAATCAGCTAAATTTTGTGTATCGGCCGCTAAAATTAAATCAAATTCAGTAAAGTCACTTGTGCGTACTTTACGCGAATAAATACCTTTAAAACTATAACCACGTTTTTCGCCTGCAGCCATTGAGCGACTATCAGGCGTTTTACCTTCGTGATAACCAATAGTGCCAGCCGAATCAACTTTAACATCAACACCGAGCTTTTTAGCGCGGGCTTTTAATACCGCCTCTGCGGTTGGCGAGCGGCAAATATTACCTAAACAAACAACTAATATTTTTTTCATTAGACACTCCTTTAAACATTAAAAACTAAAACTGTTTTAAAATGCTCGCATCATACTCATCAGCATTTAGCGTTACGTTGTGTTGCGCTGCAACAGATTCAAGCTCAGCTTGTTTAATGGCTAAATCGTCCATGGTGATTAGATTATCGTCTAGCTGCCACAATAACCGAGAGCCCGCGTAGCTATAATGAATCGCTAATAACGCATCGGCATTGCCTTCACGGCCAGCGGCTTTTAACTTAGCCATTTTACGGGTTATTTTATTAAGTGCTTTTTTAAGTTCCCACACATAAACAACTTCAGTCATAAAGCTATGTGTACGGTATTTATGAAGTAACCACGCAAGCCCAACGCTTGTAATAGCAACACCTATTAAGTTCCAATGAAAGTGGCTACCACTTTCATCAGGAAATAAAGCAATCAGCGTTTGCGATATAGCCAAGCTGCCTACAGCCAAACCAATACCACATCCTGCAATAACACGGTTTAAATGTTTACGATAACGCGCTTTATTTATTTCAATGAGTTGCATAACAGCCTAAAAAGTTAATAAGTAAAAGAATGCGAATGGCTATTGTAACTAAACCCCAGATTTTTTATAAAATTATTTCACCCCTTTTTGATTTGCCACCCGTTATAGCTTTGAAAACCCCCTAATTGTAGTGGTCAATAAAATTTGGAGCGGCTTATGCACACACTTGAAGTACCTAACAACCCAGTATTTATTAAAACATCGACCGCCGTTATTGGCGGCGCCGCAATGACCTTTGCAGCTTTTGCGTTTATGCAATATTTAATAAGTGGCGAGCAACGCGCACCGGTTAAACCAGGGGGCGATATTATAGTAGAGATTTTTCAGGCACCTGAGGATTCAAAAGTCAGGCATATACAAAAAATACAGCCGCCACCGCCAATGCCTAAAGTGCCGCCAAAAGCACCACTGCTTGATACATCAGCGGATCCTGTACTGGCAATTAGCGACTTTACGCCAGTTACAATTGATGATTTTGGTGACGACTTTAACAACACCATTAATCGCCCAACAGGGGATGCAACACCCATAGTGCGCATAAACCCTAAATACCCAACTACAGCAGCGCGCGATGGTATTGAAGGTTGGGTGCAACTAAGCTTTAGTATTTCGCCAACGGGGGAAGTAATCGACCCAGTAGTTATTAACGCCGAACCCAAACGCACCTTTAATCGCGAAGCAATAAGAGCAATTAAACGCTGGAAATATCGCCCCAAAGTAATTGAAGGTGTGGCACAATTACAAACAGGTCAAACCGTACAGCTCGATTTTAAATTAGATAACTCTATTTAATGGACTAAACGCCTATGCTACTAAGTATTAAGTCATGGTTATTTGAAACGCCAAGCAAGGACTGCATGGCAAGTTACGCAAAAAGTGGCGACAATCGTTACTTAGAGCAGCTTATTGCCCTCTACAGTAACGACTTATACCACTACCTTGTTACGCAATCTAATACGCATTTAGCATACGACGTAAGCCAACAAACATGGCTAAAAGTAATCGAAAAACGCCACCTTTACCAAGCGCAAACCACACCTAAAGCGTGGTTGTTTAAACTTGCCCGCAACACACTCATTGACGAATACCGCAGGCAACAGCACTTTGTAGAGCTTGACGAAAATACGTATTTAGCAGCACAAAATGATAAGAGCGAAAGCGACTTAAATAGTGGTGACTTAACTAGTGGAGACTCGCATATAGGCAGCTCAAACATAAGTTATGACGCGTTCGACGCTGCGCTAAAACAACTTACCTTTGTACAGCGTGAAGCCATAACATTGCAACAAGAAGGCTTTTCGCTCACCGACATAGAGCTTATAACGCAAAGCAACCTTGAGACCATTAAAACAAGGCTGCGCTATGCCAAACAAAACCTTAAACGTTTATTAGGAGCAAACAATGAACAAGCCTGATGAGCCGCTTGATCAAAAGCTCACACAACACTTTAAAGAGCGAAAAGCGCGCACTACACTTACAAGCGCTCAGCAAAAAGCGCTACTTAATAACGCTGTGCATGCAAAGCCTAAAAAGATCGGCTTTACGCTACAGCTAACCAGCCTAGCCTGCGCACTGGGTGTGTTTGCATTTATTGTGTTTGATAATAACAACAGCATAAATACCACGCCTAAAACCGTACATAACACCGCACTTAACACTATAGATATTCACGACTATTCAATTATAAAAACACACGAAATAAACCAAGCTGGTAGCTACGCAAGCTCCATAAACGAGCAAAAACACGCGCTTGATAGTCAATTAGCTAACGATTTACGCCGCCACCAACAACGCCATATAGAATACGGCACTCTAGTGAAGGTAGATAACGACTGGTACATAGCCAGCTGTAACGACGAGGTACTCGTGCAAATTAAGTATTCGCTGTTGAGTGATTTAAAAGGTAAACACGCAGTAGAAAGTGGTCTAAATACGGGTGATATGCTCGCTATGGCGCATAACGGTAAAGGGCAAATTATTGCGCTTAAACATGCGGGAGCTGGAGTTAGGCAGTGTGGGGCTTAGGTGATAATTTAATTTTACGACCTAATAGAATTAGGTCGTAACTGTTTATTAGAAACTAAAAAGCAGGTGAGTCCCCATTAGGTTTTTCATTAACCGGTATCCCCTTAATTTCTGAAAATACTTTTTTAAATGCGTTAGTTCCCATTTCACTATGAATTTCATCACATTTTTTTTCAGCTTCAGTAAGCGTATTTTTAGGTATAAAATTAACCTTGTGTTTTTTCAAACACTCAAATACTTTGTCATCATACGGATTATCAATTAAGCCCTTTAGGTATAGTTGGTAAAGTAATAACCAATAGTTATCTTTTTCGTAGTTATCACCATCATCAATTATAGTTTGTGCGAACTCAACGATCATTTCATTGAAGTCATGCATTTCTAATAACAAAGTAATTGCAACACAATCACCACTCGCAATGACCTTTTCAGCCGTTTCTGTTTTTGGGATGACGTTATTAATTAACATCGTGTGAAGCGGCCAAGACATACCATCAGATCGGAACTTATCAGCATTTTCTCTTATTATTACATTTAATTGTTGCTCGAAAACCCCTGCACTTATCTCTGCTTTGCCTAATAATTTGTCAAATAACGGGAGTAAAACTGGGTAGTGCCACGATAGGTTCAGAAGAGCTTCCAATAAACTTACATTAGCACCTTCATCTAAGTAATTAATGATTAATGATATTGCATACTTTAATACACTTCCATCAGGCGTACTTTTATTTATCCCAATAGCTTTATTTAAAAACGTAAGCGCTTCATCAGCAGATAGCTGGGGCTCGCTTTCGCCTGCATTACCCAAGCGACTTGGTAGTGCACCTCTCAAATCTAACACCCATTCATCTTCAAAAGCCGCTGGTAACTCTATTATCGATGTTTTCTTTAAGTTCAGTGTCAGCTTATATAGAGCAAGAGAGTTAGATAAATCTTGGATGAAGTTTTGAGCGTCTTCGCTAGTCAAGCAGTAGCAAGTATAATCATCTATATATCGATGAAACTCATAATTTTTACTTATTAAGGCTTCGTCAATTTTACCTAAGATTAACTCGCTCACAATACTAGAGGCTGCAGAACCTATTGGTATTCCCTGAGTTTCATTACGCTTAGTTTTTCGTTGGTAGGTATCTAAACGGTTAAACCATTCTTTGCTTTTTTGTTGTGCTTTAGCCTCTTTAACTCCAACAGCAGCCCATGCAATCGCATGAGAATAAATACTATTAAAACAGTTAGCTATATCAGTGTGAACTCTAAATCGTTTTGCAAAAGAAGAAGTATGCGAGCGACTAATTTTTACGAATGGAGCTTCATAATTCATTACAACCAATCGCTTTTCACTGTGATGAAACTCAGGCTTAATTATACTATTTGCGTTCTCAGTAACGCATTTCAGCTCTCCCCAATTCTCATGTATACACTTGGCTAGTGATGAGTAAGCTCTGGGATGAACAAGTCCCAATACTCTAGGCACGTTATTATATCTTGTAGCCTTATATTCAACTAAGTCATAACCAGATCTGCCTTTAGTCTCTTCAAGCTTAGAAATAGCCTCTGCCACCTCTGGTGTAAATTGCCTTGTATCTAGACTCGGTGGTAACTCACCTATATTTGCTCGTTGATTTGGAAAATAGTTGTATCTAGTTAGAGCTTCATATAAAGCCCTTTTATCATCTGTATCACCAAAAATCTGGCTCATAAACATTCCTTTGCGTATTTTTTGTATAAGTATCTTATCTGAATTCACTGTTTATTAAAGTGAAAAAACATAAAGCCGTATCTTGTTTCT
Organism: Pseudoalteromonas sp. S3431; assembly: GCF_000690035.1. Classification (NCBI taxonomy): domain Bacteria; kingdom Pseudomonadati; phylum Pseudomonadota; class Gammaproteobacteria; order Alteromonadales; family Pseudoalteromonadaceae; genus Pseudoalteromonas; species Pseudoalteromonas sp. S3431. The sequence goes on along the minus strand of NZ_JJNY01000088.1, from coordinate 7,846 downwards.
TGTAAAACTAAAATACAAATATCGCGCTTAATAGCACGACTCTAAAATCAGTAGTAGACGAGTACTCTAGTGCGTAAATACTGCACTTTACTTTTCTAGCTAACGCTCGACGCGCTAGCAAGCTATGCGCCTACAAAAAATATACATATACTTGGCTTTATAGGTGCAAACTACATTGGAGATCCGTTGGGTTTCGTGCTGCTCAATCTACGTATGTTAAAAGTATCAGGCCGTCATCAAATAAGCTGGCGATAGCCGTGTTTTAACACCGGTAAGTAAGTCCTCCCGATGCAATAGAAAATACGTCGCCGCCCATAGATAAAATTACAAAAAGGGATCCATGGCAATACCTCTTGGCTGAAGCTTTATGCGTCACAAAATCTAAAATAAAGTTTTTAAATACTCAAAGTAAAAAACTAAACCTTAGAGCAGTGATTTGAATTGAAACTCAATACTTCTCAATTCAATACTCACTAATAATCTCGTATATAACGATAATCAAATTCAGTACTATCTAATACTGTACAATGATCATTAAAGTCGTCGCTGTTCATACTCTGTATGTCAATAATAACCGATTGCTCTTCTATATTTTTAGCAAAGCTCATTAGAAGCTGTTTGCCTCTCTTCGCATCAATTAGACAGCCAAATTCATAAATACTATAAAGCATAGCAAATTCATCACCTGCTTTTTCGGCTTGTAATAATAAAGCCTGGCCTTTTTCGTTATTAAGTATTTTTCCTAAAATAAATTGTGCGCGCGGGTTTTTCTTTTCATTAGCTAGGTAACGTAATATTACTAAAGCTTGGAAGCTATCTTGCGGGTAGGCTCCTTTATAATATCCTCGCTCATCGAAGTGTCTTCCTGACTGATACGCATAAGCATATGTTAATGCTTTTTTGGTGCTCATAGAGGCGAGGTTTTCATTATTTGTTTCAATATGCTTACCACGAAATTCAGCGGCACGCTGCTGATGTTGTTGTACCTCAATATCAATATGCTGCTGTTGCTGAAAAATAACGATACCTATTGCCGTGATAAAACCTGCAACAAGCGTTAAAACACTAACGACAGGAAGTACAATGAACCATCTATTTTTTAGCTTTTTTTGTTTTTGATAATCGGCAGATTCAAATAATTTATCAAATTCTTTATGGTCGTGCATTGATACATTAATGCGTGATATGTAGGCAGCTCCCCATGCGCCAAAAATATAAACCCCAACTAAAATAACCGCTAAAACGCCACCAACAAGAATAATCTGCAAATCCCACGCTACAAATACAATACAAGCATGAGCAATTAAACCTATTAGCGAAAATAAACGCTCGTATCCTCGACCATGAAACCGTACAGCTGCACCAACTAATGCACCACTAATGAGTAACATCACAGGACCTGCAGCTGGTTTTAACTCAAACAGAAATGCCCATAGAACTAAAATAGGAACACTCCAGAATGCAGCACCTAAAGCAGCTGAAAGTGCATTTTGTTTTGATATTTTTTGAAGTGCACTCTGTTTAGAATCTAGATCCATTTTCATTATTAGCCTTATTACTTTTTAAATTAATCATAATACAACTCGATATCAGTTTCAGCATTACTTGCTTACTGCATGAATTAAAAGAGTAAAGAATTGTTAAAAATAATTTTTAAGCTCACAATAACAAAAATACACTTTTTATTAGTTTGCTTGTGACTTAAAGTCCCTCAAATCAAAATGAATAGTCCTTTTTAAGAAGGCATAGGGCGGATTTTGTTTTATGCAAAACTAAAACACAGATGTCATGCTTAATACTATGACTCTGGAATCAGTAGTCGATGAGTAACCTAGTGCGCAAATACTAAATCTAACTTTTCAGGCTAACGCCCGACGCGCTAGCAAGCTATGCGCCTACAAAAGATATACATATACTTAGCTTTATAGGTGCAAACTGCATTGTAGAACAGTTGGGTTTCTTGTCACTCAACCCAACCTATGTAAGCTTTTTTTAAACAAAAAAACCTGCGGTTAATCAGGCTTTTAACTATGTAAAAATCGTATTTTTTAATACAAACATACTTGTTACTAAGTACGCTAAAAACGTAAGATCGTAATCAAATAGCGTTATCTGATAATTTTCGGCTTAATGTTACTCAAGTCTAAATGAATCGTCATTTCTACATTTTCAGGTTCTACCGCAACATCACTTAAACCCGTTCGAGTAAAATATTCTTCAAAGTTTTGCTGATATTTAGCCGAAAACTGCGTATACGCAGTAATAAACAAACTCAGCTTTTTAGCTATTATTGGGTAGGTTGCGGCAAGTTCCCGCAATTTTCAGGTTCAGCAAAGGCAAATTCGGCGTAAGTATTAAAATCATTACCCATAGATGTTTTACCATAATCAGACAAAAAGCCTGCGCTATAATCTGGCGCTAACTCACCTTTTGTAAGTGCCTCAAAATTTGATACTGCAGCCTTCCAATCTCTATTTAATAAACTTTGCCATGTCATTACGCTAAATGGTGAGTTATTAAATATGAGTGAACTAAGTTCATGATGTACTCCACGATACGCATTTTCATAGTTAGCTTTTGTTTCATTCCATTGTGCAGCATTAGATAAAGCTATCCATCTAGAACCATAAGTTCCGCCAGCCGCAGCTCCTTCAATAGTTATAGCGCCTACAATATAAATAGTATCAATTACTTCAGAAATAAATCCTTCTGGGTAAACTCCCAAGGCAGACTCAATCCCATCAAGAGTTTCAGCAACACTATCTAAAGAGGTTATAGTCACTTCAACATTCGCTAAAGTCCCCTCTTCTTCGGTAAAATCTTTCGGATAAGATTGCTTTGGATTATCTGTTTTTATATCGAGCTGGTATGTTTTTGCTAACCTATTAGCTTGTTCTGTTTCGCTTTCTTGGTAAGAGCATGCGTTCAAAAACAATAAAAAACTAAAAAGGACAAAGCTTTATTTTTCATTTAAATAATCCTTGTTTTGTGCTCTAAAAAAGCCTGCATATTTGCAGGCTTTCAAGGCATTTTATAAATAATTAAAACTCAGTATTTACAGCACACTTTTATAAGACGTTTTTATAACACAAGTATGCTTGTTACTAAGTACGCTATAAACGTCAATGCACCGCCAAATAAGGCGTACGGTAGCTGCGTTTTAACGTGGGTGAGTAAGTCACACCCTGATGCAATAGCTGATACAGCGCTGGTGTCGGATATAGGCGAGCAGTGATCGCCAAATATACCACCACCCAAAATAGCACCAACAACAAGCGACGGTGGTAAACCTAGCGCTTGAATAAGTGGCACACCAATTGGGATTAATATAGCAAACGTGCCCCACGATGTACCCGTAGTAAACGACATAACCGCGCCGGTTAAAAACAGCACCGGTACTATTAAGTAAATAGGTAGGTAGTCGCCAACAAGCGATGCTACAAATACGCCAGTACCCAATTCTTTTAAGCTTGCGCCAAGTGTAAGCGAAAGCAGTACAATGGCGACCAGTGGCATTAATTCGCCCATACCTTTAAAACCGGTATCAACTAATTGATGATGCGTAAATTTACGTGAGCCAATCATTAAAAAGTAAGCGACAACAATGGCTAAAACCGTTGCATATAATACTGATTTAGAACCGCTGCCCTCGGCTAGTACACCATTACCGGTGTAATACATAAAGCCAACCATGCTGGTAATAAGCGTAATAAGCGGGATTAACATGTAACGCGCTTTAGAGCCTTTTACTTCTTCTTTTAAGTCAGTTGTTTGAAGCTCTAGTTTTTGTTCGGCTTCTTTCATTGGGCCATGCACTTTATCAAACGCGATGGTGTAAAAAACAATGACAAGGGTAATTATGGCGTAAAAGTTATACCCTACGCTGCCCCATAACACTGATACAGCCGACTCACCTAGCTCATAGTTACCTAACAAACCAAGTACAAATGCGCCCCAGCCGTTAAGTAGTATTAAAATACACACTGGCGCACTGGTGCTGTCAATAATGTACGCTAGACGCGCTCGGCTCATTTTAAATTTGTCGAATAAGCCACGCGATAAAATACCCGAGGTAAGTACGCTCAGGTTAGATTCTATAAACACCGCAATGCCGGTAAACATGGTTAAAAATCCCACTTGGCGCTTACTTTTTGCAATACCTTTGTTCATTAGCATATTAACGGTTGCTGCAACGCCGCCAGATTCGCGAATGTAGGCAAGCAGTGCACCAATTAAAATACTAAATATTAATATGCGTGTATTACCTGGCGAGCTGGCAACCGAAATAATACGTTCAATGGTATTTAAAAAAGTGTCAAACAAGCTATTACCTTCACCCTGAAAGGCGAGTAAAAACTCAGAAGAAGCAACAGCAACAAGTAGCGCCATAATCACTTCTTTTCGCCAAAACACGATAGCAATCGCAATTAGCGGCGGTAAAATAGAATACCAATGCATAAAAAGTTAACCTTAATTATTAGCGAGTAAACCTCGCTTTGTACGCGTTTTAACGCTTATTTGTTAAGCCTAACAACATAAACCGGCTTAGTTTTATAGACCGCTTAGCTTAATGGATTGGCTTACTCAAGTCACCTGTAAATAAATCACTTAAGGTGGCACAGTTAGTACGTTTTAACCTATACGATAGCTTATTGATTTAGTAGCGCTTCATAAATAAGCGACACCACCGATCCATACTGCGCGGTTTCAAATTGTTTACCTGTAAATTCGTAACGTTTTTGCGAGCCTTTAATTGCGCTATGGCGAGCATTAGTAAGTAAAACTATAGCCAAATCGTAAGCGGGGTCGATTACGGTTACTGTCCCCGTCCAACCTGTGTGCCCGTATGCTTGCGCGCTCGCATAAGGACCAAAGTGCCAACGCCTAGCTTGGTTGTTACCAGCTAGCCTAAAGCCAAGCCCGTAGGTTTCATCGCTTGATTGCGGCGTTAAAAATTGTGCTAAGGCACTGGCACTAAATAATTGTTGGTTGCCGTAGCCACCATTATTTAGTAATAGCTGGCAAAGCACCGCTAAGTCGTGAGCGTTACTAAATAATCCTGCATGCCCTGCTACGCCATCAAGTGAGTAGTAAGCGCGCTCGTCGTGCACTTGGCCTTGTAAAACACTGGTGCGAACATTATCAAACTTAATGCGCCCGTCTCGTGTGTTGCCGCTAAGCTCAGTGGCTGCAAATTGCTGCGGCTTAAAGCCTTTTTTAAGTGGATTAAATAACGTGTTAGTTAATTTTAGTGGCGCGTACACTTGCTGCTCTAGATATTCGTCAAGGGGCTGCCCAGTTATGCGCTCAATGAGTACGCCTAAAATCATGTAATCAATATCTGAATAAATAGGCTGCCCAGATGATTTACTACTAAAAGGCACGCTGGTAAGTAATAGCTGTTTGGTAGTTTTACTGTTTTGCGAATAAAACGCGTCGCCGTAGCTGCCATCTTTACGATGAAAGTCAAATACTGGCGGGTATCCAGCGCTGTGTGTGAGTAAGTCTTTTACTGTGCGCTTTGCTCGCCCTTCACCTTTATATTCGCTTAGGTAGCTTTGTACGGGTTTATTAATATTTAACAGCCCTTCGCTTACTAATTTCATAAGTGCAAAGTTGGTGGCAAATATTTTGGTGTTTGAGGCAAGATCAAACAAGGTATTAGTCTGCATTGGCTCTGGGCGTAGTAACATTAAATCACTTTGCTGGTATTGCTTTGCATCGCCATAGGCGGTTAATTTTATTAGCTCACCATTTTTAACAACGGCCAACACAGCCCCAGGAAAACCCGCTTTTACATCGCGTTCAATTAATGTGTCTACTTCATTGAAATCTATATGCTTTTTTGGTTCATCGCTTAAAGTAGGAAATGCAAAACGCAGCGTTAAACTTGCGCCAGCAGGGAGAATATTTTCAACTTTAAAGGTATTAACACCGTTGTGAGTATTTTTTGCCAAACTGTAATTGTATAAGGTGTTGGCGCTTAGTTGGTTAACGTTGAGCTTTTTATTATTAATGTAAATATCGGCGCTTTGTGCGTTGTGGTTTTGTATTAATAATTGCCCGCGCCCTTTGTAAGCTTTAAACGTTCCTCGGTTATTTACATAAAACCGGCTACTTGGATTTACCTCTGGAAACGTTACAACCACTTGTGCATTAGGCAGCTCTACAAGTTGGCTTTTTGTAAGTGGTAGCACCGAGCTAATAGGCTCAGGTGGTGTACTACAACCCACAATAATAAAGCTTAACGCCCCTATAAATGCTTGTTTGATATAACCACACCTTTGATTTTTTAAAGCGATAAACATGCTTAGCCCTTATTTATATAGCAAGTAAGGCGCTCTTTGCGCTTTAAATTGCGCAAGCCCCGCCTGCCAGCTTTGCTTTATTTGCGCCTCAGATTGCCCCGCTTCAATAGCTAAGCGCAATTTATTAGTACCCGCTAGTTTATCCATAAAGTCAGCGCGCTCAAAAAACGAGATGTTGTTTTTACTAAGCTCCGTGTACGCATTTATCAAGTAAGTTAAATTTAAACCTGTGGTATTTGCTTGTCTTAAATCGAGCCCTTGTACGGTTTGGTTTTTAAATTTAGGGTTTAAAGCAGCGCCTTTAATTGCGCGCGGTGTAAAATTAAAATCACCTAATGCAACTGGCGAATAGCCAATTACTTGAAATGCAAAATCGGTGCCTCTACCAATGCTAATAGGCGTTGCTTCAAAAAAGCAAAGTGATGGGTAAAGCGCAATGGCTTGATCGTTAGGTAAGTTAGGGCTGGGTTTTACAGGCAAGCTGTAAGTACTTTTGCGAGTGTAATGATCAACAGGGATCACCGTTAATTTTAAATCGGCCGCTTTATTGATCCAGCCCTCGCCCTTGATCATTTTGGCAAGTTCGCCAACGGTCATGCCGTGTAAAGCAGGAATTGGGTGCATGCCTACAAACGATTTAAATTCTGGCTCTAATATTGGCCCATCAACGTAGGCGATATTTGGATTGGGTCTGTCGAGTACCAAAAATTCTATCCCCTGCTCTGCAGCGGCTTCCATCATGTAGTGCATAGAGCTTATGTAGGTATAAAAACGCACTCCCACATCTTGAATATCAAAAATAATCACATCAACATCGACTAAAGCAGCTTGGCTTGGTTTTTTATTTTTACCATAAATAGAAATAAGCGGAATACCAGTTTTACCATCAACGGCATTTTTTACATGGGCGCCCGCATCGTGATCGCCGCGAAAGCCATGCTCAGGTGCAAAAATTTTAGTTATATTAATATTTTTAGTCAGCAGCGCATCTACCAAGTGAGTGTGCCATACCATTGATGTTTGATTAACGACTAGCCCTACACGTTTATTTTTTAACTGCGGTAAATATTTAGCATATTGCTGCGCACCTACTACAAGTGAGTTGTTAGCTTCGTTGGCTTGCACGCTTGCAATAAAAATGGCGCTAAAAATAAAAAATAACGTAATAAATAGGGTTTTAAACATACTGCAATATCCTTTTAAACAAGGTGTTTAAAATAACATAGGTAATATTAAAGAGCAGCTTTAGAAAGGGGTTAAGTGGGCTTAGATATAGTGATTAGATATAGCCATTAGAAGCTGGCGCTTCTCACGCGAGCAAGCTCTGCGGCTACAACGAATAAATAAACTCGGAGTTTAGATTTAAAGATTAGGGATGGTTTTGCTTGTAGGCGTGCAGCTTGCTGACGCGACGAGCGTAGATCGTAAATGTTTTGCTGTGAATTTTATAGATTAGAAGCTGTCGCTTCTCACGCGAGCAAGCTCTGCGGCTACAACGAATAAATAAGCTCGGAGTCTAGATTTAAAGATTAGGGATG